>NZ_QSDY01000002.1 GCF_003463825.1 Veillonella sp. AM51-8BH | reverse complement strand
TACAATATATAATATATTTGTGATATAAGACATTGCAAATTTTGTTGATACAATAATTATAACTTCAGTTCTCTAAGTAATTCGAATATTTTCTATAGAAATTCTATAAATTGCAATATTCATATACATTGACTGATAATTGTATCTTCCATGTCTTCATTGCATGTATAGTTTTTCAGTAAGGAGAAGTTCAAAATGAGCGAACTAAAAATGCCTCAAGTAGGGGCAAGCCGTAACGAAATTGTGGCTAATTGGCAACCAGATAATCCAGAATTTTGGGAAAAGTTTGGTAAAAAAATTGCTAAACAAAACTTGGTTATATCCACAATTGCATTAACCCTTTCATTCTGTGTATGGTATTTATGGGCAACCATTGCAGCGCAACTAAATGGCGCTGGCTTTAACTTTACAACAGATCAATTATTTACATTAGCCGCATTACCAGGTCTTGTAGGTGCTACATTACGTTTCGTATATACCTACATGCCGGCCTTAATCGGTGGTAAGAACTGGACATTTATTTCCACACTTATTCTATTAGTTCCTGTTGTATGGCTTGGCTTTGCCGTTCAAGATACAACAACTTCTTATACAACATTCATGATCTTAACAGCCCTTATCGGTTTAGCGGGCGCCAACTTCTCGTCCTCCATGGCGTACATTGGCAACTTCTTCCCTAAATCTGAAAAAGGTACAGCCCTTGGTATCAACGGTGGTGTTGGTAACCTTGGTATCTCCGTAATCTACTTCTTAGCTCCATTCGCTATGGCTCTGCCGCTTTAGGTAGTGTATTCGGTGTAACACCAGCTATTATTAAAGGCAACGCCGTATATCTTGCCAACGCAGCTTTCATGTGGGTCGTACCACTCGTTGTTATCCTTGCACTTATGACACGTTTCATGGATAACTTACCATTAGAAAAACCAAATCCTAAAAACCTTGTACAAATCTTTGGTAACAAACACACTTGGGCACTTACATTGTTATATACATGTTCCTTCGGTGCTTTCTCCGGTTATGCTGCAGCACTTGGCTTATTAGTAGGTAAAGAATTCCCTGAAGTTCCATTTGCTTCTATCGCATTTGTTGGTCCTCTTGTAGCAGGTGCCCTTCGTCCTGTAGGCGGTTGGTTATCCGACAAAATTAACAGCGGTACAAAAGTTACTTTTGTTAGCCTCATTGGCTTATGTGCTACCACTGCATTGATCGCAGTTGGTGTAGATATGCACAACTTCCCATTCTTCTTTGCTATGTCCGTGTTGACATTCGTATGCTGTGGTTTCGCAACAGGTGCAACATTCCGTATGATTCCACACGTATTTGGCAATCCGCTATTATCCTCTTTAATCACTGGCTTCGTAGCTGCCGTAGCTGCATACGGTGCCTTTATTACACCTAAAATCTTCGGCTTTGTATATTCCACATTTGGTAATATCCATCCAGCCTTTGCTGTACTATTAGCCTTCAACATCATAACTGTAGCAGTATGCTACTGGTTCTATGTGCGTAAAAGCGCGAACATGAACGTATAATTTTCTGGAAACAGAAAATTTACGTTCACTGGACGGTACAACAAAATATAAGTCACTTTTCTTAGCTAAGTGATAAAAGAAACCCCGCATCTCTCCTCCATACTTATCAGGTCTGCGGCCTAGGGCCTTGACCTCGTAAGTCGGATCGATGCGGGGTTTTCTTTTTATTATCCAAAGATTTCTTCTAATAGTGCATCGTCGATGATGGTACCAACGTAGAAGTCGCTGAAGATGCCGTATTTTGCACTGGCTACTTCAAAGCGCATATCGTATACGATTTTTTTGAATTGAATGTCGTCGTTACTGAAAATAGTAATGCCCCATTCCCAGTCGTCTAAGCCGCAGCCACCTGTAGTGAATTCAGATAAAACGTCTAAATAGGTTTTACCAAGTTCGCCATGAGATTTCATCAACGCACCGCGTTCTTGAGGTGGTAGCATGAACCAGTTATCATCCCCTTCACGTTTTTTGCTCATGTTATAGAAGCAAATATATTTATCGCGAGGTACATGAGGGTACAGTTTTTGGTTAACTTCTTCTGTATCGAGTTTAGCCTTAACATAAGCACTTACTTCTGTTACAGATGTATAGGAATATGTTTGAACTAATACGCTTGCAATAGCAAGGCGACGGAACTTGCGTTCTACTTGTGCCAAATATTCAAGGGATGGCCCAAGGATCCATAGGATTAAGTCCCCTTTTGCGCCATTGCAATCATAGAATGCATAGCTACCTTCTTTAGCTTGATGTTTAGCTTCAAGATCCGCTAAAAATGCTTTTAATTCGTTGCGTGCTTCTGCTTTTTCTTCAGCTGTAAAGCAGTTCCATGCACTGAAATCCATGGCAAAGACCATGTGTTGGCTATGCCAACCTTCTACTGTAGGGATTGCTTTTCCCATTGTGATCACTCCTATCTATGGTGATTATATTTAAAGAATATCTTTCTATTACTCTAAGAATCGAAAAGACTCCATATACTATTATAGCATATGGAGTCTTTTCTTATAATTATTTAATAATATTAGTTCTCATTACTTAATATTAGTTTTCATTACTGCCTACAATAGACTGCACAAGTTCTTTCGCCTGTTTCACACCGTCAGGAATACCGATGCCATCAAATGGCGTACCAATAAGGTGTAAGTTTGGATAATTCTCAGCTACATGTTTACGTACGGCTGTAATACCTGCGCGATGGCCCACATTATATTGCGGCATACAGTGAATGAGACGGTTAATGCGAACCCATTCAGGTTGTGCGGAAAAATTCATAATGCGTTGTATTTCTTTTACCGCTAATTCTGAAAGTTCCTCATCATTGAGATGTTCTACTACATCATTACCAGGTTTACCGATAAAGACGCGCAATACAATCTTATCGTCAGGCGTTGTTTGTGGCCACTTTTGATTAAGGATAGTACATGCCGTAAGAGGCGTATCTGTATTGCGTGTAATCAACAGACCAGAGCCTTTTAATTCACCATCAAAGGTACTTTTATCAAAGGCCATGATGGTAATAGCGCAACTAGATTGCTCCATGGAGCGCAAGAAGTCAAAGCCGGCGTCATCCTTAAACCATTGCGAATACGTCGCAGGTGGAGTAGAGATAATCACATGATCCGCTATAGCAGGAGCTTTATCGAGAAGAACCTCTGTAGCTGAATCTGTAGTAGATTGACAGCCACAAGCATTGTTTACAGAATTCACCATATCGATAGCATACATACCTTCAACATATCGAATATTAGATACTAGTGTCCCCGTATGTAACTGTACATTGCTAGGCATAGCCTCAACGATGGCTGTTATAACGCTTTCAAGGCCACCTGTCAATTGACGGAACATACCAGATTGAGCAGCAGTGCCCTTACGACTTGCCATATCCGCTTGTGCCTTAGCGGACTTCGCTTCATGACTTTCAAATTGACGGTCTGTCATAGTCCCTTTACCAGCACGCGGTACGTCACCTTCAGCAACAGCACCTTTAGCCGCTTTAGTAACCCCCGCTTTGGAGTGGCCCATCTTAGCAGCCATCATACCTTTTACCATATTCCCATATTTTTGTTCTACTTGAATAAAATGAGGGAACGTAGACAATAAGCTAATTTTATAGATATCGCCACCATAAATACCAGCTAGTAGTGGTTCGATGAGCTTATCCATCATTTCTTGTCCCAAATGATATTTAAAGAAATGACCAATGGATACGTCACCATTTTTATCGAGCTGATAGGGCTTTTTAAAGTAATCTAATCCGGCGCGCAATTTTCCAGGCCACGAAATGAGCGTCGCTTTCACAAAGGGCATCATTTCCGTTGGAATCCCCATGATAGAACCACCTGGAATAGGATGAATTGAACCCTTGTCATACACAAAGGCTTGCCCTGTTTCATTCGATACAAGGGTATCGCCTAAGCCGAGATCATAGATTAGGTCCGTCATTTCTGTTTTACGACCTAAATACGAGTCGGGCCCTAGTTCAACTACGAAATCATCAACCCGTTGTGTTTGTATTTTCCCACCAAATCGTGGTGCTTGTTCGTAAAGAGTGATATTCCAGTCCGGCTTTGCATGACCTAAATAATAAGCCGCTGTCAATCCTGTTAGGCCACCGCCCACAATTGTTACATTCACGAATGAATCCTTTCTAATATTGCACTCGCCATAGCTTGTAAGAATGTTTCATTACAATTCGGCATCTGTGCACGCATATATACAGCGCCGCCCGCATCAACGAGTTCTTTACACTCCACATCATTATCGTACAACACCTCTACATGATTGCTGACAAAGCCAAATGGTACAAAGGCGATATGTATCGCACCGTTACGTAGAGCTTGATCGATGGCCTCTTGTACGGTAGGACCTAACCATTGACCATGTGGGGCCGCACTCTGCCAAGCCACAGACCAATTAGATAAACCACAACGTTCTGCGATTTCTCGGGCACTTTCCTCTAAGGCTAACGCATAAGAATCTCCATTGTGGCTATTAATAAGCGGTATACTATGAGCACTAAAAATT
This sequence comes from Veillonella sp. AM51-8BH, assembly GCF_003463825.1. Lineage (GTDB taxonomy): Bacteria > Bacillota > Negativicutes > Veillonellales > Veillonellaceae > Veillonella. The sequence continues at coordinate 59,128 of NZ_QSDY01000002.1, read as the reverse complement.
ACAAATACATCATTAGTAGCATCGATACAATCCGAAACGGCTTTTACCCAATATTCCATAAACGCTGGCTGATCCCACCAGGAGCGAATCACATCAAAGGTTACACCTTGATGGTTACCAATGGCAGCTTGTACTTGCTTCTCATAGGCACCTGTACCAAGAGATGTAAAGAATGGAGCCGTTACAATAGCAACAATGTGTTCTACACCTTGTTGGACTAAATCATCTACCGCATCAGCAATGGATGGTTTCATATGAAGATAACCAATAGCTGATGGCATTGATGGTAACAATGTAATCAATGTTTCATATTGACGCTCTGCCATTGTTTGTAATTCTATATTAGACCATTGTCCAATTGCATCATAGCGACGTGTAAGATTAACCACTTCCGCCTCTGTAGGCACACGACCATGACGAATGCTCGTCATATATGGCACTAAATCATCCTTACTTGAAGGGCTACCATAGGATAAAAATAATAATCCTTTTTTCTCAATGTTCACTAGATTACCCCTCTTGAGCCCATAGTTCACGACTACGTTCATGTACATAGTCTGTGAGCCAATGAAGCTTTTTAGGATCCGCTTCTGGGAATACGCCATGACCTAAGTTAAAGATATGGCGACCGTAACGAACACCGTCAAGTAAAATACGATCTACTTCATGAGCTAATGTTTTTTCATCGGCGAATAGATACGCTGGATCTAGATTACCTTGTACCGTTTGTGTTACACCTCGTTCATTAGCCATAACGATGGAGCTACGCCAATCAAGAGCGATTACATCCAATGGCAAATGAGACCAAATAGATACGAGATGATCCGTACCAACACCATTCATGGCCATAGGCATGTGAGGGTATCGTTCCTTTACAGTCTTAATAATGCGTTCCATATGAGGATAAATACCTTGTTTATATTGGTCCGCATTCACTGCACCTACCCAAGAGTCGAAGATTTGTAGTGCATTCGCACCCGCTTCAGCTTGCATAGACAAGTACTCAATAGACATATCCGCTAACTTTGTCATCAATGCATTCCACACATCAGGAGCACCGATGAGCATGCCACGAGTTTTATTGTAATTCTTTGTCGGGCCCCCTTCGATGAGGTATGACGCAATCGTAAATGGTGCGCCACAGAACCCGATGAGCGGAACGTCGAGCATACCAGATGTTAACAGTGTAATTGTTTTTCCAATATAGTCTACCTTTGTAGGATCAAAGGTATCTAATTTATCTACATCAGCCATGGAGCGAATCGGTGTATTAAACACAGGGCCTACACCAGCCTTGAGTTCTACCTTTACATTCATGCCGACCATAGGACTCATAATATCCTTGTAAAGAATTGCAGCATCCACGCCGTATTCTTTTACAGGCAATTCCGTAACGCGAGCGCATAACTCAGGCTCTTTTGTAATCTCAAAGAGCGTATATTTTTCCTTAATTTTGCGATATTCCGCTTGGCTACGACCAGCTTGGCGCATATACCATACAGGTGTTACACCAGGGTTCTTCCCTTGGATCATATCTAAATATGCTGTATTCAAGTACTCAACCCCTTTCTTTCTAATTTATACTAACACACTATGATAACTAAAACAGTTACTTTAGTTACATCACATATATCATCACTATGAATATTCCCTGTGAAAGCTAAACACCTTCACAGGGGTTCAATTTAGTTGCGACTTAATCTGTAGCAATCAATGTTTAATTGCGACTCAATCTGTGGCAATCAATGCCTGTAATAGATTGAGCCATATCAAATACAGAACGTTGACATGTAAATAACCAGATTTGTTGGTTCTTTCCGACTTCAGCTAATAATTCTAATGCACTGCGCTGACGGTTTTCATCAAAGCGTACGAGAATATCATCTAATATGATTGGCAAGGATTCGACTTGGTAAGAGAATACCTTAGCTAATGCTAGGCGCAATGCCAAGTATACTTGGTCAGCCAAGCCGCTAGACCAGTACTTCAGCTCTAATCGCTCTCCATTGCCATTAACCAAGGCTACCCCTTCATTGATACCAAGAACATCAAAGGTATACATACCACTAGTTAACCGTTCTATATAAGAAGATGCAAGTTCTAACATATGAGGCTGCTTTTCTTGCTCATATGATTGTTGAGCCTTATCCATGCAGTGGCTCATCAATACTTGTGTAGCCCAATCTTCGAGAGCAGATTCCAGTTCATTTTGTAATGCTTCACGTTCTTGAAGCATTTGGTGTTGCTCTTGGTCAGAACCTAGGGCACGCATAGACTCTACAATTTGACCACGGCGCTCATATAAGATTGCCAACTTGTCTTCAATGGATGCTATTTCTCGTTCAGAATGAGCTAATTCATCAAGCCAATTATCCTTATTGCCTTCACGCAAGCGGCGATAGAATAAATCTCTATTCTCCGCATCAGGCGCTAATAGATCTAATTGAACCTGACTTTGTTTGTAAATGGTTTGCCATTGCTTGTATTGATCTTCATCAATAAGATGTTGACGATACTCGTTGGAGCTTTCCATACCAGCCTTGTGCAAGAGCTCTTGTTGACGAAGTAGCAATTCTTTTTCTTTGCGGTGCCAATTATCGTACTCATTGCGGAAGCTTTTACGTTGTGCTTCCTTTTGCTCCCATACAATTTTATTTTGTTGGAAGTTTTTGTATTGGTTATAAATACGTTTTAACTCTGTTGGAGATACTGGTGCTTCAACACCAAGGTTATACCACAAGGTCATCGCTTGGTCTTCAATAACGCGCAACCCTTCTTTATGCTCAGCTAATCGCTTTTCATAGCCTTCAATAGTGCGTAATTGTTCATGGTATTGATCATACTCTTGTTTAAGACCAAAGAAATCATCTTCGTTAAGACTCTTCGCCGCACCTTGTGGCAACCAATTTTGCCAAGCTGCAAGAGCTTCATCATAAATAGCTTGTAATGTATGGCCTTCTTGAATCCAACGGTCAAGATGTGCCGCCCCTTCTATGGATGGAATTGGGCTCACCACAGGTGTTGCGGCTTTAACCAACGCCTCTAGCTGATGTTCTACATCAGATTTACGAGAGGACAAGATTTGTAACTCATAGTTCAGTTTAGATACATCAGAATTACCATTATGGCGTTTCCATGTTGCATACCAGAACAATGCCATCGATAGGATTAACAATATAAAGCCACCGATTGTATATAGGACGGACTCTAATACTAAGAGGCCCGCTAATACAAGTAGTACACCAATAACGGCTGCTACACCGCTAATGCGTTGTAACCATTTTGGCAAATGACTCGGTTGTGCATCTGGACCATAGCTATCTCGTTTTTCCGTAACTCGATCTATATCCATCAAGATAAGCTCTAGTTCACGTTCAAGATGTTCTTTTTTTGCCAAGTCTTCTTCACTGTAATTTGGCAAGGATGCCCCGTCAAGGTTAGCTGCTGGCAAATCATCAGATGCCTCAGCAGGTTTACGATCTTGCCAATGCAATAATTGGTCTTTAGCAGTACGCAAGCGACTTGCTAAGCGCTCACCTTCAAACCAATTCACATCATCGGCCATCGGTTCATCATCACGCCATGCTGAATGCATAGAACGAGAAAATTCTAATTGTTCCCGTACCTTAAAGATGTACGCATCCCCTTCTTCACATTCACGGCGCAATTGTTCCCATTTAGCACCTTGTTGGATGAGGTCTTCAATATCTTGACCATAGGTGCCAAACGGACTATCAGGACTAAAGTTAGCCGGCATTAGGGCCGCTTCCTTCTCCTGCCACAGCTGCATATTGTCTCTAGCGCGTTTGATTTCCTCGTCGATGCGAAGGAACTCATCACGGCTCAAAGCAAGCTCACTATTATACTGCTGCATGTGCATACGCGCTTCTTCACTACGGCGATACGTATCCCACGCGCGCAATACCACATCTATACCATCGCGGTATTCCTTCCACTCTTGCAACTGACCTTGCAATTCTGCTTCAGTCTGCTCCGTACTGTGAAAGGCTTTTTGCAGTTCTACATATTGCGCTTCATGCTCGGCTAAATGGCTTAACTTTTGGCGATTTTCCTTAAGCTCATCCATCAACACGTTGATGCGGCGTTTACCATTGGAGGATGCTACCAATAAATCAGTAGCTCCTTTTTCAACGTCTTTTACAACAGACCCTAAATGTTCCCCACCTTCAGCGCCGAAGAAGCGAGACCGAACCTCTACCTCTTGCAACACATCGAGGCCTTGTAAATCATCAAGGGTCAATGCAAAAATTCGATTATATGTTTTTTTATCAATACCATGCCACCAGTGTTGAGCTGGCTCCTCATGAATGGCTGGATTTCCAGGACTGTAAAAGTCTAGTTGTTTACCCTTACGACCGATGTAGTAGCTTTCACCATTACGATCCACATCGAGAGCACCGGTCATAGGACCATAAGCCTTATGCGTGCCGCCGAATAAGAGCGTGCGCATCCCTTCAAGAAGAGATGTTTTACCACTTTCATTAGGGCCATACATGAGCTGAACCCCATGATCACCGGTAGTGAAAGACCAGTCGCGATACGGGCCAAATTCATCAAATCGTATGCGTTTAATGTTCATCGTTAGCCCCCATCAATACAGTAACACCTTCAATTTCACAGCGCTTCAAGGCGCGCAACAATAACTCATCACTCAACAAATCGGCATATACACCTAAGCGTTTAAACTCAGGACGTTCTGCTAAAATTTGACGAGCCCTCTGTACCGCATTGCCATCAACCATATCATCATAGGCGCGCAAATAATCCCCCACCACATCGGATAACAATCTACGTTCAGCCAAATTAATGCTAGGTCGCGTATTGCACATCATGCGATACGGCATAACAAATATAGACTTACTTTTCTCTTCACTTTGGGACTCTTGCAACCATAATTTGCGCACACCTTCTTGTGTACATAAACGATGCAATGGACCTGTACCTACGAGAACAATGGAAAGCAAGATATTCTTCTTATGTTGTTTACGCAAATTCTCTTTTTTATGGCGTAAAATTTCTAAGAATTCTGCTTCAGTTTTCATACCTGCAATATCAATTTTGATTTCTTCAAAACGGATAGCACTGGTCTCAATAAATCGAGGTTCACAATGACCATTATGGGATACAGAAACAAGATAGCACCCCTTCGGGCCTAGTTCCTTGCGGTGTAAACCTTGCGGATTACCAGCATAAACAACGAGAGGTTCCTCGCTAAGAACTTGAGATTTATGAATATGTCCTAACGCCCAATAGTCCATGGCTGCTTCTGCTAGGTCTGTTAAACTACATGGACCAGTTACATTATGATTTTCAGAGCCCGCACTAGAGCCAACTGTACCATGCATAACAGCAAGAGAAAACTCATCACGTTCAAAGGCGCGATATTGACGCGCATAATTGTCGCTTTCATTACCATGGCCACAACTAATACCGTAAACGCCACCAATTTCTATATTGTTAACAATTAATGGGAAACGTTGTACTTGTTCACTAGAGAATACATGCACATTATCTGGCATTTGCAGTTGCGCCTTCCAGCTTTCAGCAGGGTCATGATTACCTTGCACCATATATACTGCAATGCGATGTTCCGCCAAGCGATACATGGCGCGCACAAATCGCACCTGTGCCTCTAAATTATGATCTTCGCTATTATAAATATCACCAGCTATGACAACAGCATGAACATGCTCATCAATAGCAGTGTCAATAATTGCATCAAAGGCTACATAGGTAGCTTCGCTCACGGCGCGATCAACGGCGCGGCTAATACCTGTAGCATATTGAAAGGGTGCCCCTAAATGCAGGTCACCACAGTGTATAAATCGAAATGGCTGCATCTATATCCACTCCTTGTATTAGTACTTTTATTATAGTTATATATAGTAATTACAATATTTTATTATACTACAAAACAGTAAAGATTACTTAAAAATAACTATCAATCAATCTATCAAAATAGATACTAAAATATAGTATCTCCCATTAGATTTAAACGATATGCCTTACCTGTATTAAAAATGGTCTAAAACCTACTGCCACATTTTTGTTAACTTAAAAATACATTAAGTTGACAATTTATACACGAACGTTTACAATCAAATTGTCAATATTTTATGTTTTTATTAAGTTAACAATCAGGAGGCTATTATGGCTTTGCCTACAGATCAACAACCATCCCAGGTGGGAACATACGAAAAAATTCTTACCATAGCTAATCGTATTATGCATGGTGGTGAAATCACTAAAGAAGAAGCAATCGAGTTAATTCATACATCTGATGATGATACGATGATTCTACTTGCTATGGCCGATAAAATTCGCCAGCATTTCAATGACAACTCCGTGGATGTATGCGCCATTGTAAATGCACGATCTGGCAAATGTCCTGAAAACTGTAAATTCTGTGCCCAATCTGCCCATCATGAAACAGGTGTCCAAGTATATCCATTCATGGATGATGAAAGCATCCTCGATGCGGCGCGCAAAGCTAAAGAAGCAGGCGCTATTCGTTTTTCTATCGTAACGAGTGGTCGTAATACTAATAACCCAAACGAATTTAACCAAATCATTCGCGTATTAGACCGTATTAAAAACGAAGTAGGTCTCGAAATTTGCTGTTCTCTTGGTTTGTTAACTTACGAACAAGCTCTCAAATTAAAAGAAGTAGGTGTAACTCGATACCACTCCAATATCGAAACAGCACCTAGTCACTTCCCAGATATTTGTACAACCCATTCCTACGAAGATAAAATGTCTACTATCGATAATGCTCAAAAAGCAGGTATTCGCGTTTGCTCTGGCGGCATCCTCGGGCTTAATGAAACATTAGAACAACGCGTAGAGATGGCATTCGAGCTTAAACGTTTGCATATTGACTCTGTACCACTCAACATTTTAAATCCTGTTAAAGGTACACCATTTGAAAGTAATAAAGCATTACGTCCTCTAGATATTTTACGTACCTTCGCTGTATTCCGTTTCATCTTGCCAAACGCATTGATTCGTACAGCTGGCGGTCGTGAAGTAAATCTTCGTGACTTACAAGCTTATGCTTTAAAAGGTGGCCTTAACGGCATCATGGTTGGTGGCTACTTAACAACTGGTGGTCGTTCTCCACAAGACGATCTCCAAATGATTCAAGACTTGGAGCTAAGTCGCAATTCTGCCCAAGTTTAAGTTTTCGTATATACCATTCTCATTTGAGGATGTTGTATATAAAAAATATTCCTAAGATTTATAAATTTTTTACACATATAAAAAAGAACCATCTAGTTTGCTGTGCTAGATGGTTCTTTTATTGCCACAATAAATTATAAATGGCTTGACCATTTGTATTGCCTTCAATAGGTTCAGGATTTTCATTATACTCTACATTTTCATAAGGTGTACCGTCTGCCATGTATGCATCAACCTTTAATGTTTCCATGGTACGGTTATATCTACTTATATACACTTTATATCGCAATTCGTCGCCACCCAGTTCATTGACCCGCAGCCACAAAAGCGCATCATAATCACTTTTTTGAACACTGTCATTGTCAATAAATAATTGGTTTCCTGACGCATCTGGCCCAACATAATACCAGTCCGTTGCGTTAGCGGTCCCCCCTATACTGAGTAGCCACAAAAGGGACAATATGGTTAATATTTTCCTCATATGACTGCTCCTCTCATGCCTTAGAGCTGTATACTTTATAAAACTTTAATAGCCATTAAACCTTTATAAAATATACAACTTCTCCTTTATATATAATACCAAAATTGCCCCATATTTATCAACAATAATTAAACTTAATTATTATCTTTTTTAGAATTTCAAGAAATTAAAAGAAATTTCTTAAAAAATTTCATTTTCAACTCATTTTTTGTTCTTATAATGACAATGTCAAATGATAAATAGAGGTAACAATTCCCTGGTTACCATACGTGTATTTATCTCCCGACAAGTATTACTAACCCCAAACCTACTACTTGTTTAAATACATGGTTCATTTGATATTAATACTAACACTCCCCTTACATGAAAAAAGGACTCCAGTTGGAGTCCTTTTTTCGTTGTATAAAACTTTAATGAATCTCAAAATATAAGCGTATATAAATTCTATCTACTTTGTAATCCACGATAAACTAGTTCAAAAATAATTTTCTGAGCTTCTAACCACTCATCGCTCTGAGACCACTTATATTGTTTATTAACAGCATATAGACCGTGTACTAAAAATACAAAAACAGATACCCCAACATCAAACGAAACTCCAAGAGATTCTGCTATAACGAGTCCTTGTCGATCTTTTTCACGTCCTATAATGCGTTGTAATACATATTCTGAAATTTGTTCATCTAAAAATAAAGGTAAATACTTTTTATGTCGTATAATACGCTGACATAAAGGCAATCTATCAAAAATAGAATCGTATGCTTCTCTCAACGAAACAGAATTAGAAGCAGCTGATAAGGTGTTAGCTATAGTTTGTAAATTGTTGTTATCTACCATTCCTGGCTTTGAATAAGCGATTGCATCATCCACTAAATCATCAACAATTTCCATGATATTACTATAGTGTAAATAAAAAGTGGAACGAGTTATACCCGAAGCTTTACACAACGATGTTACTGTTACAGACTCAAAGGAATTGTTTGCTAACCAACTAAGCAAGCCTTCTTTTAACAACATACGTGTCATTTCTTTTCGAGTTATCATATAACCTCCAACATAGACACTTTTATACAATGTGTCTATTAATAAACATAGTGTTAATTATTGTTGAGACTAGTATACCAAAACAAGGTACACTAGTTCTAGAGATTACAAATAATAATCTATTCAATTAAATCGACAATAATCTAATTAAGGAGATAACTATGACACAATATACTCACATTCGAAACGCCACAGGAAAATTAACAATAAAAAATACAACATTCCTTATTGATCCATTTTTAGCACCAAAAGATACTTATCCTGGCTTTGAAGGAACATTTAACTATCAACAAAGAATGCCTATGGTTGATTTACCTCTATCAATGGACAATCTATTAAGCAATGTAACTGCAGTGGTAGTCACACACACACATCTTGACCATTGGGATGATACGGCAATTAATGCTATTCCAAAATCACTTCCTATTTTTGTACAAAATACAGAGGATAAAGAACTTATTACTTCACAAGGCTTTAATGATGTACGTATCATTTTTGAAAGTCTAGAGTTTAATGGTATTACATTAAGAAAAACAGGTGGCTCTCACGGCACTGTAGAAATGTATACGAATCCAGATCTCGCGCAATTATTAAGCGATGCGATGGGCGTTATTTTTGAAGCACAGGACGAACCAACAGTTTACCTTGTAGGCGATACAATGTGGACAAGCGATGTAGACAAAGCACTGCATCGTTTTGACCCTAACGTTATTATTATGAATACAGGATATGCTCAAATTTTAGGCTTTGAAGATAGTATTATTATGGGTACAAAAGATATTGGCCGCATGGTGGTACGCAAACCAGAGGCTAAAATCATTGCGGTTCACATGGATACAGTTAATCACACAGCAACAAGCCGAGAGGATGTGCGCAAATTTATCAAAGGCAACAACATTGAAAGCCATGTAGCAGTGCCTGAAGATGGTGAAACCATCACACTTTAATAGGTCTAAAACAATTAGTACATTATACTACGGCTAATACAAGACTAGTAAAAAATCTATCCATAAACAATAAAAAACACCCTCTTAATTCTAATAGTCATAATAACTATAAGATCTATAGAGGGTGTTTTTATACGTAACTACAAATTATAATCTATCAAAGGATAAACTATTTTACTTCAGCCCAACCTAAAGCAGCACGTTTAGCATCGATATCAGCTAAAATTTTTTCAGCTACTTTAGCAGGATCAGTATTTACATACATAACAGAACCTAAGATATCCTTAGTGTCTTCTTTAAGCCATTTTGTAACAGCATCAGAGCCTTGTGTAGGTGGCTCAACGCAGTGGTAAGAGTTGATACCCATCAAGCGGAAGCCAAGGGATGCATCGATACCTTTTTCGTTGGACCATTCAGGGCTAGACATTGCAAATGGCATTTGTGGTAAGTTAAGACCTAATTCACCTGCAATACCAGCGAAAATACCGGAAGAACGAGCATTATCTACACATTCACCAACATGCCATACTGGTGGTTGATCATCGCCCAAGAACTCTTGCAATGCAGGGCTACATTTCTTAATAGCATCTGTATTACAGTAACCAAGTTTCATTAATGGGAAGGACGCACAACCATTTGTTAAGATGATACAGCCATTTTTGATAAGTGTATCAACGATATCTACAGTTGCTTTTTCATAAATAACGCGAGGGTTGGAACAACCTACTACGTTTACGATACCACGAACTTTACCAGATTTTAAAGCCTCTGCTAATGGTTTGAAGGAACCATAATGTTTAACAGTGGATTCTGGAGAGAAACCAACTTCAGCAGTGATTTCGTATGGCGGAATGAATACAGGCATGCCTTTGCGCAATTCATGAGCTTCAAGAGCGCGATCCAAGATTTTGCGAGCCAATGCTTTTGTTTCAGACAAGTTAGTGTGATGGTGATCGTAACCGATGTGTTCTGCACCTGGTAAACGAGCTGCATCAGATGTAGTAATAACTTTTGTGTTGAAGCAACGTGCTACGTCCATGATAGCAGGGTAAACGTCTTGAACGTCAGCTACCCAGCAATCAAGAGCGCCTGTACCAAGTACAAGTTCCGCACCGATAGCATTACACAATGGAATAACGTTTTCATAACGGTACATACTGGACAAACCAGAGCAGCAGATACCGTAGAATTGGATGCCTTTAGCACCGATAGCTTTTGCTTTTTCTAAGTACTCTTCAGAGGCACCAATTGTACAAATTTGTGATACTAATGTTGGCAAGTGACCATGAACAGCGATGTTAACATAACCTTTTTTCAATGCACCGATGTTAACTTTGGATGTACGACGACCACCTTGACCGAACAATGCATCTGTTGCGATGTCCGCTGCTACTACGCCTGTGAATGTGAAAGCAAGACCACAACGCAAGAATTGTTTCATGTTGCTTTCCCAATCGCCATCTGTACCTACACATGTACGATGGTATGCATCAAAGGCTTCATTGTACGCAGAAATAGGTAAGATATCAAGGTTTTTCCAAACTTCACGGCGCTCAGCTGGAGCTAACGCTGTAATTGTTTTATATTCGCCAGGCAATGCACGGCTCAAATCTTCTAATAGAACATCTGCCAAGTCATTAGCCACTTCTTTTAAGGAACGACCTTCTTCAGGGATGTTGAAAGCTTTACATACTGTGCGAATTTTTTCTTCCCCTAAAATTGGAATATCCAATTGATCGTTAGCAGCAGCTTTCAAAGAAATCAAGATTTCTCGAGCATGCGCACCATGTTGTGTTAAGCCACCTGCAGCAGCACGTGTCATATTACGAGCTACGATAAGGTCAGCATCAGCACCGCAGACACCACGAGGCTCTTAGGTGTAATTTTACATGGACCCATGAAGCAAACACGACAACATACGCCAGCAATACCAAAAGTACATTGTGGTTGTTGTTTATCGAAACGGTCAAATACTGTATCGCAACCAATTTGCTCCATGCGAAGAATCATTTCGCGTACAGCTGGATCTGGTGTTTGTTCGATAACATCTTGTTTTGTAGGCCAAGTTTTACGATACTCAGCAACGGCTTTCATGTAATCGTTTACGCCATGTTCATGAGGTACCCCTGGTTCATGAGTGTGTGGCACCCATTTATCCGTTGGCAACGCTTTACCATGACTATGGTCATGGTCATGATGATGATCATGGTCGTGATGGTGACCGCCACAATGGCAGTGGTCATGGTCATGGTGATGATGGTCATGATCATGATGGTGATGATGTTCGCCATGGCTGTGGTCATGGGTGTTTTTGTTTTCCACATCTTTATTCATAATAAACCTCCTAGGGGCCTACGTAGGCCAACTAACAATAATAAGAAAACATATTCTACTTTTATTTTTTAAATCCACCACACTTGTGGGTTTTAAATCCTATCTCCTAAATATGTTTTAACCTAATTTAAGTATATTTTTTGACAGGGCATTTGTCAATTATTTTTTGAGAATTTTTTGACTCATTTGCTTCAAAGAACATCGTAATTGCTATATTTATCAAATTCGATATTTTCAGTTTTCTTTCACAAAGCAAAAGAGGTTAATTCCTGTGAACTTAAGGAATTAACCTCTTTTATCTATAGAATACTATATTTATATATTGTTTTATATAAATTATTATTTGCAAACAGTACTTAATACTCTAACATTCCATCTGTATAATTTATAAGAATTGTTGCATAACTTGAGCCACTTCAGGCAAATGGAATCGCTTTGCTCTATCTGATCTCGCTACAAGAACTAATTGACGGAAACATAGTTTCGATGCTAAAGGATAGAATTTAACTTTATCATCATCACCTTTACTATTAAGTGTACTCGGCAAGAATGTAATACCATAATCATCTTCTACCAAGGATCTACAAGTGTCAAGATTTTCAGAACCAATAACCGCTTTAGGCACAAAGGATTCAGCCTGACATAGACGATTTACCAAGGTTCGCAACTTAAGGCCTTCTCTTATGAGAATAAAAGGGAAAGACCCAAATGGTGCTATCTCATGTATTCCATTCGGTGTCATAAGCGAGTCAGCAATAGCTATAGCTTTTTTATTCTCTACACTAACAGCTAATAAAATTTGCTCATCTAACACAGGATAACTTTCAAGAGCTTGAGAGTAAATTGGTGTTGGAAATAGACCTACATCAACCAATCCATCACAAATTTGTTGCTCCAAAAAATGGGACTCCCCTTCTACTACATGAAATTCCCAGGATGGCTCAATTTGTTGAAAGCTCTTCAATGTTTTTCCCAACATATGGTGACCATAGAATTGAGATAATCCAATACGCACATGATAAGCCGCATCAGACCCTTGATTAATGATCGACTGCGTTAAAGCCTCTACCTTTCCTACTAAAGGCATACCCTCTTTAGCAATTTGTAAGGCTGCAGCGGTTGGTACAACCTTTGTCCGATCTCGAGCAAATAAAGGTACACCTAATTCAGCCTCAATGCGACGAATACTTTGACTCAATGCAGGTTGAGAGATATATAGTTTTTTAGACGCCTTTGAAAATGATGCCATCTCAACGATGGTACTTATATATTTAATATCCTTTATATCCATAAAAACACCTTATAACAAAACATTATTGATTTATCATAAGTATATATTACCACAAAAGAAAGAGCCCTCCACAAGGAGGGCCTTTTATTTGAGCAGTTAGACAATCTCAATATTATATTGAGGATTTAATAAATTTTGAGACTACATTAGAGTTTTTAATACATCCAATACTTCTTGTGGCAATTCGTTTTTATGACCAATAAGTTTTTCTACATAGTCATAGCGGAACTCGAAAGCTTTGTGTAATTGGTGATGGTATTCACGCACTTGGAATGGTGGTTCAAAACCAGGAACCTCAACATAAGAGAGGTTTTCATATTTATAGAATGGTTTGAAGTCCAATGCACCTTCTACCAAACGTTCCAATAAATCAAGAGTTACCTCTTTAGGAATTTTATTTTCCAAGAAGAAACCTGTGTTCATGATGTAACATTGTACGCCACATTCAGAGAATAATTTTTTGTAGCTTTCATAGTCACGAACCAATGGATATGTACGGAATGGATTTGCATATGGTTCGATAACAAGTGCATTTGGATCCACATGGGCATCGAGTTTTTCAGCAGTAGAACGACGTGTAGCAAGTGTTGCGCCCATTGTAGATGCCAAAACAGGGTCATTAATTTTAAGGATTGGTGGTAACGTTTTATCTTTCATAAGCCATACAATGGCATTAACTGGTTGATCTACGTAGTTTACACGATTATCTGTCCAGAATTGAGATTTAATAGCGCGACCATTGTTATTACGCACATCTTCTGCCAACACAACCTTACGGCCATCCTCATCCATAGTTACGCCTACGTTTTGTAGTGTTAACAAGAATTCATTAGCCGGATGTTCCACAGGGTAATCTTGCATTTTGTCGAAATATGTAGGTTCAAGAGCAATAGAACTCAAGTCATTAGTATTGATGATATACGCATCGTCATGCAAGATAGAAATATCATAACGACCATCATGCTTTTCATGAGTTAATGTAGATTTACCAGAACCGGACAAGCCAAATACACCGATAGTGTAGCTTTTACCATTGTCAAGATTGTAACGTTTCATACCGCCGTGGCATGCTACATAATCAAAACGATTCGCCAAGGACCAAGCCAATGTAAGGGTACCTTTTTTATGCTCACCGAAGTAGCGCATACCAAGAATCATAGCGCAGTTATGAGCTGGGTCAAAAATAGCAAGCCCACCCGGATGACCTGGTACCACATAGTCAGGATCAGAATAGATATAAATATCGCCTTCTGGAATTTCTACACTATCATTGTAGAATTCTTTTACGGCTGCATCAAAGAACTTAAAGTTCATGATCCAAGAATACAAAATGGATGCATGGTCTTTCGGAATCATCAAATGCGCACGAGCAGTAAATTTTTTATCAAGACCTACGATAGTATCAGCAGAAATCCATTCTTTACCACGGCTATCATAGACTGCATCACGTGCAATATTAGCAAGTTCCACTTCGTCAATGCCTTCATCGCCAATAATGCGACGAGCTTTTGCATAACGGCCTGTAGTTTTACCATCGTTTGTAACAAGTACCTTTGCATCAGCTGGCAAACCTTGCTCGCATGGTTTATATACAGACATATCGAGGACGATAACACCAGGTTCTTCAGTGGCCAATTGGTACGCTTGTGCCACAGATGTAATAGGCGTTACATTGTTTCCATAAAATGCAGTTTCAATAGTACTGCGCATCTTAGAAAATAATGGGTTTGTTTTAATTTCACTTTGCTTCCAAACGCGTCTTGTCGACATAGTATCCAGATCCTCACCTTTAATATATACGTAATTTCTCTTGTAAAAGTAGTTTAAGATAAGAAAATACTGCCTCGGCAAATACTTTCATTATATTTTATTGTACCCTTTTCAGACAAATTTGTATACACAAAACAGATGAATTATAAGAAGTTAATGCATGCTTATCTGGAATTAGTGCAACATATTTATTTTCTAGCTTTATTAATGAAGGCATCGATTTTGCCGACTAGCTCATCTACATTAAAATCACCACGCTCTGCGATCATCTTAATAGTAGCCACCTTAGCCATAACCTTTACCATCGGTGTTTTCAATTTCTCAAACTTAGGATTCAAAGAAATCAAATAATCTACCACTTCAGGGCTTTGCTTAATCAAGTTAGATAGCGTAGTCTTTGCATCGATATGGAATCTCCCATCTGCATCGGTAGTAAGTGGTTCTTCATCAACCTCTTCTGCGGCCTCTTGAGCTAGGGATTTATCATTACTATTATTATCTGTATTTCCTACAAAATCAGTCTTATCCCAAGTCAACAAGGTACGGGACCCTTCAAGTTCACGAATATGAGTACAATCTTGCATCATTTCTAAGACACCGCGGAATTTACCATTTTCATCACGTACCGCTGTATAGATAACGTAGATAAACAATCCCGGTTTATTGATCCAGAATTCAGCTTGGTTTTGCTCACCAGAACGAAATTTCTCTACGATTTCTTCTACAACATGAACAGACTTAGCTGGATGACAATTCTTCACTTCACGACCAATAACATTGGCACTGCGAGGGAATATACGATGTGGCGTATCACTGTAAAACTTAACGAGTTCATTTTCATCAACATAAGACAAATCTACTGGAAGATGACGGAACAGCAAATTGATTTGCTCTAAGGTCAATTTGCCTGTCGCCACATCGAGGACTGTATCCTTGCCAACTTGTGCTCCACCTACAGGACCTACATACTTAGATAACAAGCCTGCCAAATCATTTAGAAACTCATTAGATACTGCACTATTTTGACCAGCAGCATTTCCATTTAATGAGGCTGCGGAATCGTTAATACCTGGCACGACATATAAACCTGGTGCGTTAATAATAGCATAGCCGATTTCATGGTCATTTTTGCTCATGCGCACAAACTCTTTATCGCTTAATAATTTAAAGGATGTTGGCAATAAAACCTCTAACTCCTTAGAGTTCAAATCACGTAACTTTGCCAGTGTTTCTGGAACAGATGCTAAGAATTCTTCGTATTTATCCTCCCGAAGCAAAGCATAGGATGCTGAGATAGCATCGCGCACGCCATCATCAAAGGTCCACATAATCCGTGTTGGACGATCAAACCCATGATTTTCTAACATTGGATATAATTGATTTTGCTTACGAGATAGATGGATACGCCATTCTGCTAAGGAATCAAAAACACCAAGCCAAGGATTTTTAATAAACTTATCTTGTTTTAACAATTCATCCGCTTCAAGAGCTACCTTTTCAACAGCATTAATTTCTTCTAAATAAGCCCACAATGGATGATTCTCTGGGTACTCATTTTCGGCACGCACTAATACACCGTCAAATAAATTCAACAAGTCATCCATCTTGTCTAGTATTTCTTCATCCTTATAGACACCTTTCAAACTTTGCTCTGCATAAGCAAATTCGTCAGGCGTACAAGTGCCTAACTTTTCTTTTAAAATACGGTTACCCTCTTCCAAGGATAATTTACCGTCTAAATAATCCTCTTTAATAGATACAATAATTCTGTACCGTTCGTTATTAATGTCTAGCTTTTGCTGTAATGGATTCATATGCTTATACCTCCATGGGTCAAAGACTATTAGTATATACAATATATTATTACTATATTAAATATACATTTATTATACTCATTTTGAAAGTAATTTTCAGTTGCTGTGGATACATTTCCCCAAGATAATTGAGCCACAAAATACTTTCACCCCATATAATTAAACCTTTAAGTACTTTCACCAGCACATAAAAAGGCACCCATACAATGTATGAGTGCCTTCTATTAATTTCTAAAATCAATATATTCAGTTTTAGAAGATGCTACTGGATTACCATTGGAATCTGTAGCAGGGGTAAAACGCCATGTAGAAATTTTTTCAACAAGAGCTTCATCAAGGGCCGTAACGCCACTAGATTTTACGACCTCTATATCCCCTACAGAACCATCTTCATTAATGGTAAAACGCACATCTGCACTATGAATCGAATCGCCATAACCAGCAATATTAATTTGATCTACAGATGGAGTAGATATGGCTACAGGCAATTGGAATGGAGCCGCCAACACAGAGGCTACCATACTAGTTACAAACAATGCGCATAACACAGTACAACGCAACACTTTTTTCATCACAATCTCCTTATTTAGCTGTTACAGCTTGTTTAGGTAGAGTAATTGTCATTCCAATAATAGATTCATGAGCCTTTTGATCTACACCAATAGCAGGTGTAAACTTCCATTGTAAAATAGCTTTTTTCACCGCTTCGTCAACTGGAGCATAACCAGAAGAACGTTCCACGAATACATTTTTAACATTCCCTTTTTTATCAATCAAAAAGCGTACGCGCATAGTAGGTGCTACGGTAGCTGTTTGAGGAACCTCAGGTAACTCAGGTTTCACAATTTCCACTTCGCGCGGAGATTCTAAGAACTTAGCTGCATCAGCTGTATAATTACCTAATACGCCAAAAGATGCAACAAGTAAAGCCGCCGCAGTGAATCTGAATAATTTATTCATAATAAGCCTCCTAAAATAATTATTTTGAGTCTATGAATAATATCATACTAAATAAAGATGAATATTTAAAGAACATTTTCTTATTGATAAAATTTCTCATTTGTGATATATTGATTTCAAGATAACTGTTCGGACTCACATATCAGGTTGATATGACAAAAAATTACACAAAGGAGGTTCATCATGAGACGTAGAAAGCGTATTCAAATGAAGGTCATGATGGTACTTGGTCTCGTTGCCCTCGTTGGGCCTAACCATCTACAAGCTCTTATTCACTAAATGATCATGATCCAAGCAGACGAACGTATTACTGCCAATAGCCGCTACGTTAGTAGCGGCTATTTTTCTATTTAAATTTAGGGAAATATTCTCCACCTTCAAATGATTTCATCATTAAGACAGTACAGTTCCCTCAAACAAGATTATTAAAGTTTTTAAAATTAGTATCTATAAAAAGGAGGTTTATTATGAAATTTAATCGAGTCGTATTAGTCGTCCTATCATTAGCACTTATGTTATTCGCATTAGCAGGCTGTGGAAAAGATGCAGCCCAAGACAGCCAGAAAAAATTAAATGTTGTAGCTACTACTACAATGTTAACAGATTTAGTAAAAGAAATTGGCGGTGATCATGTGTCTGTACAAGGACTCATGGGCCCTGGCGTAGACCCTCACCTCTATCAAGCAAGCGCTGGCGATGTAACAACTATGTCTAAGGCAGATGTTGTGGTGTACAACGGCATTCACTTAGAAGGTAAAATGGGTTCCATTTTTGACAATTTAACAAAACAAAATAAAGCTACCATCCGCGTATCTGACGCTATTGATCCAGCTACTCTACTCGACTTTGACGAAGAAGATGGCGTGAAAACTAAAGACCCTCATATTTGGTTCGATGTAGCCAACTGGAAACTTGCTGCCAAAGCGGTTTACGAAGGTCTTGCGAAAGCAGATCCAGCTCACAAAGAGGATTTCAAAAAACGCTATGATGCGTACCTCACTAAATTAGATGAAACAGATGCATACATCAAAGCTCAAGCAGAATCTATTCCTAAAGAATCTCGCGTTCTCGTAACAGCACACGATGCCTTCCAATACTTCGCTCGCGCTTATGGCTTTGAAGTAAAAGGTTTACAAGGTGTTAGTACTGCTACAGAAGCAGGCACACAAGATGTGAATGAACTTGTTCAATTCATCGTAGATCACAAAATCAAAGCCATCTTCGTAGAATCTTCTGTACCTCACAAAACAATTGAAGCCGTTCAAGAAGCAGCTAAAGCTAAAGGCTGGAACGTTGCCATCGGCGGCGAATTATATTCCGACTCCCTTGGTTCTGAAGGCACTGAAGGCGGCACATATATCGGCATGGTAAAATCCAATATCGATACCATCGTTAAAGCACTTAAATAAACAATGATTTGATTAACTTAATTAAATACGACAAAGTAAATTTACAGGTCTGGTTACAGTTCGGACTTATGACTTAGATAGTTTTAAATTTACTTTGTTATTGTAAGTACAAGTACTACTAACAATACAGCGATAGTAGCACTCATTGATAAAAGGAGGTCTCTATGGAATGGGCCGTTGAAGTTGAAGATATGACCGTAGCCTATACGACTAAACCCGTATTATGGGACGTAGATATGAAGGTACCCATCGGTTCCTTAGCGGCCATCGTCGGCCCTAATGGGGCCGGTAAATCTACATTATTAAAGGCCATGTTAGGCCTATTAACAGTTATCTCAGGTAGTGTTAAGTTTTATATCAACCACCACCTTGCGATGGACAAAAAAGATTACAAGAAAATCGCCTATGTGCCTCAAAGCGGTAGCGTAGACTGGGACTTTCCTACTACCGTATTAGACGTCGTACTCATGGGCCGCTATGGTCATCTTGGTTGGTTCAAACGACCAAGTAAAAAGGATAAGGAACTGGCCCTCTCCATGATTGAAAAAATGGGCATGAGCGACTATGTAAATAGGCAAATCCGTCAACTTTCAGGGGGCCAACAACAGCGTGTATTCCTCGCGAGAGCCCTCGTACAAGAGGCAGATATTTACCTCATGGACGAGCCTTTCAAGGGCGTCGACAAAACAACGGAGCACGCCATCATCTCTCTTTTACAAGAAATGAAAGCGCGCGGCAAAACGGTGATCGTCGTACACCACGATTTAAATACGGTACCTCAATATTTCGACTGGGTAACGATGGTCAACAAGCAAACTGTTGCCTATGGTCCCGTAGCAGAGACCTTTACCGATGAGGCCATCGAGCGCACCTACGGCAAGGGGAGGACTGTATGACCATACTCCAATCCTATACGACACAGATGGTATTGCTCGGCACGGCTCTCTTGGGCCTTGCCAGTGGTATTGCAGGCACCTTCGCAGTACTGCGCAAGGAAAGCCTCATCGGTGACGGCCTCTCCCACGCGGCACTGCCTGGTGTAGTCATCGCATTCTTACTGACCGGTATAAAAGACATTGAGGTACTCATTATAGGTGCCGCCCTGTCCTCTATCACTGCGGCGTGGCTCATTACCATCACCGTAGAAAACAGTAAAATCAAATTTGATGGGGCTTTAGCTACTATACTATCTGCTTTCTTTGGTCTTGGTATGGTTCTGCTCACCTACCTTCAAAGTCTGAACAATGCAGGTCAGGCGGGGCTTTCAAAATTTATATTTGGACAGGCCGCCACCATATTAGCTCGCGATGTGTACATTACATCGGCGGCAGCGCTCATCATTATCGTTTTAACAGCCTTATTTTGGAAAGAACTAAAACTCATTTCCTTTGACGTAGAATACGCTAAAACTTTGCAAATTCCTGTCACCTTTACCCTCATTTTATATCGTTCACTATTGATCATGACCATTATCATCGGCATTCAGTCGGTAGGGGCTATCTTGATTAGCTCTCTACTCATTGCACCGGCCGTAGGAGCCCGTCAGTGGACGAACAAGCTAGGAACCATGTGTATACTAGCAGGATTCTTTGGCATGGTATCTGCTATCGGCGGTACCATTTGGAGTACAACAGTACAAAAACTACCTACAGGTCCTGCGATTATCGTCATTCTATCGGTTATTGTACTGTTGAGCCTCATATTTGCACCTAATAGAGGCATCTTGTGGCAATATCGTAAAAATAAACAATCAAAACAAGATTTATTATCAGAAACTGCAAGGATAAGTCCCGCTGACTTACAACAAAAGATATATAGAGCAGAGGGTAGACAGCCTCACATAGGAGGTGCCCCATGACAGTACATACAGAGATTTTACTCATCGCCATCGCAGTATCCATCGCATGCGCTATCCCTGGTGTATTCCTCGTGCTGCGCCGCATGTCCATGATGGCTGACGCCATTACGCACACCGTATTCCTCGGCATCGTACTCGCTTTCTTTGTAACGGAAGACTTAAACTCTCCCTTGCTTCTAGTAGGGGCAACCGTAGTCGGCGTAGGAACGGTGTGGCTTACAGAGATGATTCATAACACGGGCCTCGTCAACGAAGACGCGTCCATTGGTATCATCTTCCCCCTTCTATTCTCCATTGCCATCATCCTCGTCAGTCTATACAGCGGCAACGCACACCTTGACGTAGATACCGCACTTCTAGGGGAAATCGCGTTCGCCCCATTCGATAGATGGATTGTAAACTCCACCGACCTAGGTCCTGTTTCACTATGGATTTCCCTTGGGGTGGCATTTATCAATCTCGTATTAGTTATGCTCTTCTACAAGGAATTGCAGCTATCTACCTTCGATCCACTATTAGCAGGGCTCTTCGGCTTCATGCCAGCCCTCATCCACTACGTGCTAATGACCATGGTGTCCCTCACTGTGGTGGCTTCCTTCCAAGCGGTAGGTGCCATCCTCGTTATCGGCCTCATGATCGGACCTGCGGTTATCGCTTATTTATGGACGGACTCTGTGAAAGCCATGCTCACTAGCAGTATCATCATCGGCATTATCTGTGCTGTCATCGGTACGGAAGTCGCTTTCACCCTAGACGTATCCATTGCAGGCGCTATCGCAACGACGATCGGTCTCGCATTATTAGTTGCCGTTATTTGCACGCCAAAGACAGGCTATATCGCAACCTATCTTCGCCAACGCCACTTGCGTCGTCACTATCGAGAAACGATGATGCTCTGCCACATCTATACCCATATGAATACACCTGTGGCGACCATTGAAAACGGTATCGGCACCATTCACGAACACTTGAACTGGAAGCCAGACTATACACACCAAGCCGCATCACACCTTAAGAAACAAGGCTTGTTGTACGTAACAAATGGGTACTATATGCTGACCGATAAAGGCGTGGCGCAAGTTAAAGAAATTATTTAATTAACCATATGGATTTTGGTATACACAATAATAGGCAAATTCGTATAGTCTAATTAAAGTAATTGTAGAAACTTAATATTTTTCTCAACAAAAAAGAAACTGAAATCAATGCACTGCAAAGATTTCAGCTTCTTTTATATGGGAACTATTATATTCAGTTTTATTGCAAAACCATAAATAGTTAATCTCTACTCATTTCTAAGCACCTAAAATACAATCCGCATTTGGTACCATTTAGCACCGCCGTGATCAGACTCTGATTCGCCTTCATTTAGAAAACCAAACTTGGCATAATAATGAATCTTTTCATCCTTACATGTCAAAATTACACCTTTTCTCTTTTCTTCTCTAGCAAGCTTTATGAAAGCCTCGATTAACTGACCACCTACACCACGGTTGCGGTATTCTGGCATTGTATTTAGACCAAATATCATCTGCCATGAACCATGGGGATTATGCAACGAAGCATCGGCGAACATCTCATCCGTCAAGACTTCATCATCCGTTACAAAACCATCGATAAAACCAATAGGTGTATCGCCGTTAAAGGCAATTAAAAACTGACCTGCATAATGGTCTAGTCGCTCCTTAAAAGCCTCACGAGGCGCGCCTCAGCAGGCGGGAAACAAGTTGCTTCTATATGTGTCACTAAATCTAAATCAGCAGTTGTCGCTTTTCGTATTAATATATCCATATTTTTCTCCATCGTATCTACATATCTGTTTTAGTATATACCGTTTACATAACAAAGGCTACACGTAACTCTATGTACGTGTAGCCTTTTATTAACAATTTGATCAGTTAATTGCTATGCAGATTATCCGACCACTTATCTTTTTGTATATTTAGGTACGTTCCGATACTGCATCGGCAATGAATCTTCTTTAATTTTAAATCCATGCTTCTCATAAAATGGTGCATTCTTGCTGTCACCAATCATAACATTAATGTACAAGTATGACTTGTAAACCTCTTTCACCATTTCTAGCAAATGGCCAGCAATACCGCGGCCATGATACTCAGGATGAACCAGTACATAATTGATGAAGCACACCAACTCGCTATCATCCATGACACGGATAAGACCAACTAAATGATCGCCTTCCCACGCAGAAATCACGCGGGATGAATTCATAAGAGCCTTATGTAATCGCTCTGGATATTTACCTACTACCCAACGAACAGATAGAAATAAATCTGCCACTTGCTGAGGCGTAAAATTTCGTTCTTCTGTATACGTAATCGCCATAAAAGCCCTTTCTAAAGATTATAGAACTACCAATGGATATAATACCCTACAATTATTTTTTCTCATGTGGCTTATGCTGAAAGATTTCTTTTACAATTCCTTCACCAACAATATTGCTACTTTCCATAATAAGGAACTCTGTACCCGCTTGCAAGGCTGAATAATCTACAGTTTCATAAAGCGGCAATGCATTAGCGCCTATTTCTTTATCAAAGGTAACATCCTCACCATCAATAAAGTTTACACCTAACAGCTGTTCAGACCCCTTTATAACAAGATGAGGGCAATACTTTCCATTATTCAGATTCGGTGTAGTTCTTCTCTTCTTGCTAAAGAAAGTAACTGTACAGCAAATAGTAAAATCTAAATCGCTCATATTAGCCCTCATCAACTACATATACCATATCACCTGTAAAGTATATGTTCATTATACAATGTACGGGATTCCCTTCGGTCCATAACCAACCCTGCAGCACAGCTCGGCCCCAGTTATAAGTCTCTGTAATGACCTCGAACTCACTTTCACTATACTCCTGCTGATACTGAGGTAACTCAATTCTTTTACCTGTGAAAGTATCTAATATTGTACTATTAAAGACAAGAATTTCTAGATCATCAATATCACATTTTTCAAATACAATCTTGGCCTTATGAGTTTGTTCAGTACCATTTTCATAAGAAAAAATATAGTCAAATGTAAAGATTAAACTATCGCCTACGTATTCTATTTTCTGTACCCTTGCATCATGGAGAGAATATTTGGGATACTCGCCAAAAGACCTTGTTATATTCATAGCCCCTCTATTTTCAAACAACTGTTTAACTAAAATCTATAACTTAAAATCAGTATACCAATTTTTTTGTATAACATAAAAGGGGCTGTAACAAAACAGCCCTCAATCATTAATATTTAAATACCTAAAGTAAAAACCTCTTTATAAAATGCTATCATGTCTTTTGCATATTTCGCGGCCCGAGGAATGCCCAATCTTTTATAATAGTCAGCTACTATCTCTTGATGATTCTTCAAGAGATCGAACTCAATTATATACAAAGCAATACTCGTTTTAGAATATTTTCCTATTTCAATTGTAGTTGATATATCCTCCTCAGATATTTCCTCTCCTTTTGGAAATTCTCCATCAGGATACTCCTCAATAGTATCGTCGCTATATTGCAAAAACTTCTTACTCCAAAGGATAATATCTTTTCGATACTCTTCTATCATTTGCTCGTAAAACTGCACCATCTCTTTTTCTGAAAGCACCTTACAATTAAAGCCTTCTAGTAAGAATTGTCTCTGTCTTAATCGATTTTTTAGCTCTTCTACTTCAACACTTTGTACGTCTTGATTAAAGTTGTCGACACCTAGCTCTTTTATAATATCTAAATATATGTCACTATCTAAAAGTTCTTTTATGGTTTCCATACCCTTATTTCCTTAAAGATATCTACTAGCAACAACAAAATAAATTAGAGCAACTACTACTTTCACAAAAGGCCTCTCACCATAACGATGAAAGGCCTTTGTATATATATTCTTTAAATACTATGTTGTTCTAATTTTTATTCCCACTCAATTGTAGCAGGTGGTTTAGATGTAATATCGTACACGATACGGTTGATGTGTTGTACTTCGTTTACGATACGACGGGAGATTGTGTCCAATACGTCGTAAGGGATGCGTGCCCAGTCAGCAGTCATGAAGTCTGTTGTTGTTACGCCACGCAATGCCAATGTGTAATCGTATGTACGGAAGTCACCCATAACGCCTACAGTACGTGTAGATGTTAATACTGCAAAGTATTGGTTGATGTCGCGATCAAGGCCAGCTTTTGCAATTTCGTCACGGAAGATATAGTCCGCATCACGCAAGATGTCGAGTTTGTCTTTCGTGATTTCGCCCATTACGCGAATTGCAAGGCCAGGACCTGGGAATGGTTGACGCCATACGAGGTAATCAGCCAAACCTAATTCAGAACCAAGTTCACGCACTTCGTCTTTAAACAGGTTGCGCAATGGTTCGATAAGGCCTTTAAAGTCTACAACTGCAGGCAAGCCGCCTACGTTGTGGTGAGATTTGATAACTTCTGCTTCGCCAGTACCAGACTCAATAACGTCAGGGTAGATTGTACCTTGCGCCAAGAAGTCAACGGAGCCGATTTTACGACCTTCATCTTCGAATACGCGGATGAATTCTTCGCCGATAGCTTTACGTTTAGCTTCTGGATCTTCAAGACCAGCCAGTTTATCTAAGAAACGTTTTTCTGCATCGACACGGATGAAATGCATGCCAGAATCTTTGAAAGCTGCTTCAACTTCATCGCCTTCGTTTTTACGCATCAAACCATGGTCAACAAAGATACAAGTCAATTGGTCGCCAACAGCTTTAGAAATA
Organism: Veillonella sp. AM51-8BH; assembly: GCF_003463825.1. Classification (GTDB taxonomy): domain Bacteria; phylum Bacillota; class Negativicutes; order Veillonellales; family Veillonellaceae; genus Veillonella. The sequence goes on along the minus strand of NZ_QSDY01000002.1, from coordinate 33,276 downwards.
AGAGCTGCCGCAACGGAGCTATCTACACCGCCGGACAATGCCAACAATACTTTACCATCGCCTACAGTGTTACGAATTTCATCAATAGCAGTTTTTGCATAGTTTGCCATTGTCCATGTGCCTGTGAAACCACATACTTCATACAAGAAGTTGTGAAGCATTTCTTTACCATGTTCAGTGTGCAATACTTCTGCATGATATTGCATAGCGTATAATTTGCGTTCTTTATTTTGCATAGATGCAACAGGGCAGTCTTTTGTATGCGCAATGATTTCGAACCCTTCAGGAACTTTTGCTACATAGTCAACGTGGGACATCCACACAACTTGGTCTTCGTCCAAGCCTTTGAACAATGGAGATGTAGTATCCACTTTAGTAGGTGTTTTACCAAACTCACGGTTGTCAGCAGATTTAACTTCGCCACCCAATGTATGCGCCATAAATTGCATACCATAGCACATGCCAAGAACTGGAATACCAAGTTCAAAAATCTCTTTTTCGATTTTTGGAGAGTTTTCTTCATACACGCTGTTAGGGCCACCTGTGAAGATGATACCTTGCGGTTTTAATTCTTTAATTTTGTCCAGCGCTTTGTTGTATGGATATACTTCGCAGTATACGTGATTTTCACGAACACGGCGCGCGATCAATTGATTATATTGACCACCAAAGTCAACAACAATAACAAATTCCTTGTTTTCCATGCCTTCCTCCATATGCATCTATTTGTGAAAGTATATTCACTATTTTTTAATACCCTTACATTTCTGTACTGGCGTGCGTTTTCTCGAGCAAAACGCTAAATTTCATTACATTTCATTATACCATACGAAGTATATGGACTCCATATATTCCGTATGAAATTTATGATTAATATTTTAATGTTCGGATTTTGGTTTTACTCTATACAAAACTCAATACAATGAGATGACCTATAAGAGGCTCTAACCTTTCAAGAGACTATTCTTTCTCAGGCTCACGTTTAGACATTTTTACGGCACCTACAGGACAGATGGAGTAACAATCGCCACATCCGATACAACCTTTACCTATATTAAACCGAGTCTCCCCTTGGGTAATACATTGAACAGGACAATCTACCGCACATGCACCGCACTTAACACAAGTATCATCTATATTAAACTTTAGATTTCCCATTCTACATCACCTCCTACAGGTTTAACTTAGCATTCGCTCTAACATCAGCTAAAGCAATGTATTACCTGTAATACACTTTCGAGCAATGCCTCACTATAAAACCGACTGGAATACAAACCGACAAACAAATATATATAGTTTTTCAGATACTACCAGTTAAAAGTATTTATTTTTAACTGGTAGTATCTCAAATTTACACATATCGAGCACAATCCAGATTAGAAAGATTTACTTTTAACTAGTAGTATCTCAAATTTATACATATCGAGCACAACCCAGATTAGAAAGATTTACTTTTAACTGGTAGTATCTCTAATTTGAGATATGATTACTGTTTTTTTTGTAATTCATTGTTATACGCAATGGCGGAATAGATTGCTTTAGCCACACCATGATGGTTATTGTCCGTCGTTTCGTATCGTGCTGCTTCTTTAATATTTGGCTTCCCATTACCCATAGCTACGCTAGCACCTGCAAAACGCAGCATGGATAGGTCGTTTTCACTATCCCCTAAGGTCATGACTTCATGGGGACTAAATTTCCAGTGATTTGCCAGTGCTTCTACAGCGGTCCCCTTTGTGGTATGTGGTAGTACGAATTCGAGATTACCTTCGCTAGAGAGCAGTACATCATAAAAGCGTTCGCGACCTGTACCATCATGAGACATACCTTGATATTCATCACGCAAATCTTGTAAGATTCTTTGGCGCATAGGCTCATCGCCGTAAAAGATTTGCATCTTCTCAGGACCTTCGTCTAAGGCTTCCATATGCGCTAGTAAGTCAGGAACCATGGTACGAGTTGCCAAGATAAATGGACGGATATTAGGTCTAAAGAAGAAATTAGACTGTTCTACTTCACATTCAGATAAGTTATCATTTGCTGCTTCATCACCTTCAGCTAAGGCATAGTGATCATGGGTTTCACCAGGTAGATGTCCCTCAGGTACATCAAGTTGAGGATGATTCATTAAGCTAGGTAGATGATTATCCATGAGTCCAACCGAACCTTTTGTATTAGGCGATTTACAATCACTAGCACATGAGCTTAATCGTTCAGGTGTAATACAACGAGACGGCGGATACATGCCAAAGATTTTATCTTTCACATAGGCCTCTACATAGACACCATAGGTTAAAAGTTTGCGCAACAAATAGAGTGCTTGTTCTTTATCAAATGTTACATGGAATAAAGTGCGTTTTTCATCTTTATCCATTACATAGGCACCATTGGTACACATAAAATAGCGTAAGCATGGCAACTTCTCGATGACATCGTTCATTTCATTCCAAGCACGACCAGAAGCGATGGCTACGCGAATGCCACTTTCACGAGCGGCACGAATAGCCTCAATAGCCTCATCAGGAATTGCTTTTGCATCGTTAACTAATGTGCCATCAACATCAGAGGCTATGAATTTAATAGGCTTATCACCCTTGAGACCTATGTAGTTTTTAATTTGTAATGTTTCAGTTGAGGACATGAAGCCTCCTTTAATACAGTAGTATATAAATAGATTAAGAATTAAATAGATACACAGTTCTCTAGACACACAGTTATCTAGATACATAGTTATCTACATAAATCTTTGTATATATAAATAATTAAACAGATAGAAATGTATTTCTACTCAGCAAGATATTTCAGTAGGATATTAAAGTTTATAAGGTGTAAAATATAAACTAAAAGAACAGTATAAACTAAAAGAATAGTTAGATTGAACTCAAAATATAGGTTGGAGGCGAGATAATATGCGTATAATAATCGATCGAGATGCTGTTTGTACAGCCGATGATGCTAGTTGGCATCGCGAAGAATTTACCGTATCAGATGATATGTCCATAGCCGGTTTATTTGAATTTCTTGAGTTTAAATACATCCCTGTCATCGCTGGAAATAACGTGGTATGGGCGCTCTACCACCACAATGTTGAGGTAGGAACCTATTTCACCAAGATTCAAAGTTTTATCAATGGCAACATGCCATTATCATCTATCATCAGTAATTCTGAAGGAGGCAATGAATTTTATCTAAGCTATTACAGCTCGCCCCATCGATATAGAAAGCACTGTATTAGCATTAATCCCTTATCTAAATGCAAATTAGTGAGATTGCATACAAATAAAATTATTTAGATGCATTAAATTCAGCTACTTAGATGCATTAAATTCAGCTACAATCTCTTCTAATACTGCTGGGTTTTCTACCAAACTTAATAATGTACGACCAATAATATTGGCTCCATCAAGGATTGTTTGTTCAATGGTTGGTTCTAGCATAGCGGCTGCGAATTCTTTAGAATGGCATACTTTATCGTCCCCAGCAAGTCGTAATTTAGGGTGGAATGCAGCACATTGATAGCTAACATTACCAATGTCTGAGCTGCCCCCAATATCTGCTGGGCCTGGCTTGAAATCAATGCCCATATCAGACATTACGTCTTCAATGAGAGCTGTTCCTCTATGGTTTTGGTTCATATCATCATAAGGATTGCCATAGAACTCTACATCTACAGTAGTGCCTGTACAGAGGGCGGCTCCTTCAAAGATTTTTTTAATTTGTTCGGACAAACCATTTAAATATTCACGTTCTGTATGGCGTACGGTCACCTCTAATTCGCCGAATTCAGGAATGACATTAGATGCGGTACCACCGGCAATGATCCATGTACCAATACGACTTTCAGGACGTACTTGTTGACGCATCATATCCATCGCATGAATAGCAAGTTGCACACCATTTACCGCATTGATACCATTCCAAGGCTCACCAGCCGCATGAGCTGGTTTACCGTGATAACGAGCGCGGAAGCAGTCCAGCGCCAAGAATTGTGAATTAGGTCGTGTTTCTTCCCCATCAAGATGAACCATGATAGCAAAATCATACTCTTTAAACACCCCTGCGTTACACATATCCACCTTGCAACCTGTGGCTTCTTCATCAGGTGTACCGATGATATCGATGTCCATGTTGAAAGCAACGCCGTCTTGTTGCATTTTATGTAGTGTTAATGCAGCCAGAACACTCATAGAGCCACTGGCACAGTGACCACATGCATGCCCTACTTCAGGCAATGCATCATATTCACAGAGGATAGCCAAACGGCCTTTAGGGTTATCTACTTTTACAGGAGATGCCTTAAATGCTGTTGGTAGATTACAAAATTCATAAGTTACATCCATGCCATATTTTTCGAGAACAGCACCAATCGTTTTTACGGTCTCAAATTCATGACTGGAAAGTTCAGGGTTCTTAGCTAATGTATAATTAATGGCAAACGCATCAGTTGCGAAGCTTTTACAAAGATCTGAAAAGGTATTCGTAAGGGACATATTACCTCCATGTATATATCCTAATTATTGTAAAAATTATAATACTCTACAATAAAGAATAGAAAACTCATTTACTCTTAATTATACAATGTTATTGCCTATTATTGTAAAATTCCGTACAATATAAACAGAATTTGATAAACCATGTATATGGATGTTTGAGGAGGTTTCTATGTTTAAGTTCAAAAAGTTGACAGCCATCGCCCTCGTAGCGGTAGCAGCAATGGGTTTATTGGCTGGTTGTGGTAATGACAAACCAAAAATGACACAACAAGAAGGTGTATTGCGTGTAGGTTCTGAAACTACATTCCCACCATTCGAATTCACTGAAGGCGACAAATACGTTGGTTTCGACGTTGATTTGTCCGAAGCAATTGCTAAAAAACTTGGTTTAAAAATGGAATTCAAATCCATGGGCTTCGATGCTTTGATTCCAGCAGTTCAATCTGGCGATATCGACATGATCGCAGCAGGTATCAACGCTACACCTGAACGTGAAAAAGTATTGGACTTCTCCGATGTATACTTCGACCAAGGTGGTTTCATCACAGTTGTTCGTAAAGACAACACAACAATCCATAACATGGATGAATTAGCAGGTCATACTGTAGGTGCTCAAATCGGTACTATCCCTGTTGAAATGGCTCAAAAAATCCCTAATACAACAGTAAAACAAATTGATTCCAATGCTAATATCTTCATGGAATTGAAAGCTGGTACAATCGACGGTGCTATCATCGATAACGCAGTGGCTATGTACTACCTTAAACAAGGTGCTGACAAAGACCTTAAACTCGTAGGCGAACCTACTAAAGCTGAAGGTACAGTTCTTGGCATGAAAAAAGGCAACAAAGCTTTACAAGAAGCTGTTAACAAAGCTCTTAAAGAACTTAAAGAAGACGGCACTTACCAAAAAATCTACGACAAATGGTTCGGCGATTACAACAAAAAATAATATCTATCTCTATGAACTAGGATAAATATGACCCCTCTGAAAGACTTCAGAGGGGTTTTTTCCTCTTTTGCGGTCTCTTACGTTCGTTATATAATAAATATGTATTCTATAGTAAATGTAATTAATATAAAGGAGGCCTTATGGCACAGTACTTTACGGAACGCCTAGAAAAGGTCTTCCACATGATTTTCACATCATATAATCAAGAGATGGCTCAAGAAGGCTTACGCCAATTAGAGCTCATCGTAAACAATCAGCAAAGCCCTGAGCAAACGAAGCATCAAGCCTTGCGCAACGATATGACTACCTCTTTGGAAAACGAAATCGACACTAAAGAGGACGCATTAAAAATAGCCAATGATCCAGAGGCTCGCGAGATAGCTGATACGTATGCTTTGTTGGCTCGTATCTACGCAGGGCCACGCTTTACATGGGAGGAATCAAACTTCCCAGAAAACAATATGCGCACCTATCAATGCTTGCACGATAGCATTCGTCGTTGTAGTCCCATCGGTACCTTACAAGCATTGCGTATCAATGGAACGATTACACCTACGGTTGAAAAGGATATGTTAATATCCTTTGACGATGCATTTCGTATTGTTTACGACTACGCGGAGCAAGGTGATGCTTTCTGCCAATACATTATAGGCAATGTCTTTTTCTGGCGCGATGACGACCGTATCAGCCTTGCACGGGATATGATTACACCACCTCGCCTAAGTTTGGCAAAACGCATCCAACAGAGCCTGCAAAAAGGTTCTATACAAGACCGCCTTACGGCCTTGCAAGGTACGGTTTCAGACGATTCATTGCAAGAGAATGCTACAAAACTCGCCAAAGAATGGTTTAACAAAGCCCTCGATAACGGGCTCGCCATGTTCCAAGGCAATTTACGCAATATCTATATCGACGAAGGCGATTTTAATAATGCGCGCCGCGTAGCGTTAACCGCTGCTGAGCTAGGTAATCCAACCATGATGCTCTACACCGGTCTAGACTGTCATGAAAACGGAAAATTCGAGGATGCTTTCACATGGTTTACGAAAGGTGCCGCCTTGGGTCAAGCTGAAAGTACCGCCGAATTAGCGGATTATTACTATCATTTCTATGATGCCAAAGAGCTACGCAGAGTCATTCCTTATGATCCTGTAAAAGCAATTGGACTCTACCGCCGTGCAGCTACTAAATATTTCAGTGATGCCGGTTATGCAGCATTACAAGCCGCCTTTGGCTATATCTTCCACATCGGCCACCTACCGCTCGACTGGGGCCTCATTGCCGATTTAACCCACATGGCAGCCACAAAAGAGCGCTTTATGTTCTCCTTGCCATACATTGGTTACATGCGCATTCACGGTTTCGGTGTAACCAAGAATATACGCTTTGGTGTACAGTCATTAACACGTGTACTGGATGAAGAAAAACGTGCCCTAGAAGAGGAAGACCGCGTTCTCTTCTACGATATTACACGAGCTTTAACACGCGTTGCCTTAGGCTATGCCTACGAAAAAGGCTATGTTTCAGGCAAACCCGATTTAGATTCTGCAGTAGCCTATTACGAAGAATCCCATCAATACATTCTGTCTCACAAAGCTAATCTAGATGAAGAGTTAAAAGATATTCCTATCGATGATGAAGCAGCAGAACGGTTAGCTGCCTTCGAAGAGGTTGATGGCCATTGGCACTACAAGGAAGGTATTACAGAGTCTACTACAACAGTACGTCCTGGTCATACGGAATGGCCTCAAAATGCAGCACGTTTATCTGTAAACATGGATGACTTCTTATGGGACACTACCTTATATGATTGGCAAACCATCGAGCACGCCTTAGCATCACAAGACGAAATGAAGCTAAGCTTTTACAATCATTTCCTATCCGTTCCAGATAAGCTACGCAATATTTTCAAGCTAGATGTAAAGCGTATGCTACGCGATACGTACCAAGTCAGAATACATGGTTATGACTCATCAGAAGGTCAAGAGACCATTTACCGAGCACTGTTCAAGAAAGAAAATGCCATTCAGCTATTAAAAGACCTCTACGATACGCACCAATTGCCTGCATTAGGAGATAACTGGTCCATCGAAAGGAACGAGGAAAAGCCGACTTGGCACTATGTACTCGACGTAGATCAACAAGCATTCCTACTTGAGGAATACGACGATGCGAACGCGATGATACAAACCGCGCTACAAGGCTTAAAAGATAAAAAGTACGAACAAATTAATGTCCGTACTCATGACTTTATTGGCCCATCTTATTTCATTTTCAGAGGCAATCACGCAAATCCATTTAGAGTACAACTCTATTTGAAAGAATCCATGCGCCACTCTATCGACAAGGATGGAAAGCCTCTAGATACACCAGGTAATACCTATTTATTTGAACAACATTTAGGTAACGAAGTATCATTAAACTACTGGATTCAAAAAACGATTAACACCTTAGAAATCCCTGAATTAGACAACTGGAAAAAACTCAGCGTACCTAAGGCATTGCAATAAAAATAACCGAGAACATAAAAAGAGCTAGTACATAATGTACTAGCTCTTTTTTTATAACCTATGAACAAGCTAAACTATTATAAATAATCATGACGGTAATGTACGCGGAAACACCTATAAACCTACATCGACAACGCCATGATCATAAGTTTCTTCTACAGTTTCTTGTACAACCATATCACTGCGACGTACCTTATCAAGCATCTTAGAGCGAGCTGTTGTAATCGCACTTTCACTATGTTTACCACCACGCCAAGCAAACTTGGATGTACCGATTGTATATTTCAAAGTTGCATAAGGACCACTCAAATGATGAGACGCTGTTTTATAACCCGCATCAAGAGTAAGATGTGGTGTAATATGGAATTCTGCCCCCACTTTAAAACCTTTAATAGCATCGCGTTTAGGTAATTTATAATACCCTACTTTTACAGCCTCTCTACCACGCCAGTTATAATAGTCTGCATAGACACGAGCCCATCTAGCATTTTTAAATGTTCGAGCATAGCCAATATCATAACCTCTAGCTACAGTATTTTCACTTAGAGCCCAGTGATTTTCATAATCAACCCTAGCATAATCATAAAGACTTTGATCAGGATCCATTCCATATGGATACAATCCTGTAGGATCATACCATGTATCAGTTCGCCCATGAAGGCCTATATATTTTCTTTCATTAGATCCTAAATTTTTATAAATATTGGCATGGAATTCATTAAGGCCTACCACATATTCTAAGCCACCACTAACACGTTTATATCCATTTTTAAATGCATGGTCATAGAATGCATTGACACCAACGTAAGCATGCTCACCTTTACTAAGGCGACGATACCCTACACCAACATTAGCATTTACACCTAAGGACTCTTCCTTATCTGTTTGCCCATTATATACCGTAAACGTCCCTGCAGGTCTAGCTGGAACCCAATAATTATTTAATTTATTAGAGGATATCTTTTCTCCACTGCGTCCAATACGACCTTGTACAAAGACAACACTTTTAGCATTTTCATCGTAATGGGTTATAGGTTGTAATGTCTCAATGTATAGCTTATTGAGTTCTGTAGACTTAGACTTATCAGATGTCCCAATAAGAGGGTACTTATCCCAAACTGTAAAATCATGGAAGTGATGACTACTCGACTCTTCAGACTTTTTCATACCAACGCCGACTACGATATCTGTGCGATCCATCCAGCTAGAACGAACGGCTTCATGCTTAGCCCCATTCACTTCTGTAGTAGAATCTGCAATACCTTGTCCATGTCCATTTTGTACATCTGCTGCAAAACCTGTAGCACTAAATGCACATGCTACAGCACCTAAAACCATTGCTTTTATCATTAATGTCTTGCTCATATAAATTACTTTCCTATTATTACATGTCTTATTTAATATCTATAATCTAAACTACAGTGGTATTATAGATGATCGATTGGCGCCAAATAATCGTATTCAATGTCATCAAAGGATTCTACAATCATGTCTTGACGACGTACCTTATCTAGCATTTTAGAGCGAGCTGTAGTAATCGTATCATCACTATGCTTGCCACCCCAGAAGGCAAATTTAGATGTACCTAATGTATATTTAAGAGTACCATACATCCCTTTCGACATATTATTGGCATTGTTATACCCAATATCTAAAGATATATGTGGTGTCAATTGTAATTCAGCACCAATTTTAATGCCTTTATAATGATTAGCATTTCGTGTAGTAAACCACGGCACAGACCAATGACCTGGACGTCCCCAATTATATTCTTGTTTATGGCTAAATCCATTGCCGTTCCAACGATAACCATTTACATAGGCACGAGCCCAACGTGCATTTTTAAAGGACCTTACAATCCCTATTTCATAGCCATCTAACACGCCACCACCTACATAGGTATTATAATTTTCACTAGGGATGGTATTGTATGGGAATGTATCTGGATAGCCATTAGGATACAACCGTTTAGGATATGGATTACCGCCACCGCCTTTTACGAGTTCCTTATCACCAAGGCCTCTATACACATTGGCATACACTTCGTTGAGTCCATTCACATACTCTACACCACCGCTGATACGATTGTAATTTCCTGTGAAAGCACGATCTACAAAAGCGTTAACACCTACATAAGCATGTTCATGTTTACTAAGAATACGATAACCAACACCTAAGCTACCAACCGTTCCTAACGACTCAGATGTTTTTTCATCTGTATTGATTTCCGTAAAAACATCAAATCCAAATGGTGACATTACAAGGTCTGGGGTAAAATAACCTCTTACCTCTTTAGAGGAGATTTTCTCACCACCACGGCCGATACGACCTTGTATGAACACAACACTCTTAGAATTTTCATCATAATGAGTAATAGGTTGCAATGTTTCTATATAGGCTTTAGTGATATTCCCGTAATCTGATTTTGTATTGTAAAAGTTATTATTATAATCACTAGGGAACATCCCCTTATGCGAATCAGATGTACCACCAGTTTGAACACCTACGGCAATATCTGTTCGATCTAACCAATTGGAACGAACTGCTTCATGCTTAGCCCCATTCACTTCTGTAGTAGAATCTGCAATACCTTGTCCATGTCCATTTTGTACGTCTGCTGCAAAACCTGTAGCACTAAATGCACATGCTACAGCACCTAAAACCATGGCTCTAAATACTAACTTGCTTATCATATATTACTGTCTCCCCACTAGCCTTTATAAGTGATCATAAGGTACTACCATCCAGAATTCTTCATAGGTATTACCTACTCGCATCGGGCTGCGATCTACTTTATCTAACATTCTAGCCCGTGCATTGGTAATAGTATCATCACTATGCTTACCACCATGCCAAGCAAACTTGGATGTACCTAATGTGTATTTAACAAAACCATAGGCACCACTAGAGTTGTTATTATCTGATGTATACCCTACATCTAGAGAAACATGTGGTGTAAGTTGTAATGTAGTACCAGCTTGCCAGCCGTGGCTTTTACCAACATTAAGGGTTAAGGCAGGTCCTTCACCATGTGTTGTGGCGCCTAAGCCATTCCAATGATAAGCACCTACATAAGCACGTGCCCAGCGAGCATTCTTAAAGGTGCGCGCATAGCTTACATCATATCCGGACAATGCTTTTTGAGACTTGTAAACTGTATAGCCTGCAGTGCCGCCATCTAACAAGAATTCAAAATAACCTTCATATAAAGGTACATTATAAGGTTCAGATTTTGTACTATTTAATCCCTTATAGATATTAGCGCGAACTTCGTTAAAGCCAGATACATATTCCAAGCCACCGCTAATACGGTTATATTTTTTCGAGAAGGAATGATCATAAAACGTATTAACACCTACATAAGCATGTTCATGTTTACTGAGAATCCGATAGCCTAACCCTACATTAGCAACAGTTCCCAATGATTTAGTATTATGATGTTCTTCAGGTCTATACCGTTGTTCGCCTTTTTTAGTAACTGGATTGTATGGATACCAATATCCCCCATTGCCACCAGAGAAATAGCTAGCTTGATCCTCTTGTCCGCCTTTACCGATGCCACCTTGTACGAATAGAACTGATTTAGAGTTTTCATCATAATGGGTTAAGGGTTGTAATGTTTCTACCGAAACTTGAGCCCCTACCTTAGATTGGGTACCGACTATAATATCTGTACGATCCATCCAACTAGAACGAACCGCTTCATGCTTAGCCCCATTTACTTCTGTAGTAGAATCTGTAATACCTTGGCCATGTCCATTTTGTACATTTGCTGCAAAACCTGTAGCACTAAACGCACATCCTATAGTCCCTAACACCAACGCCTTAATAATTATGTTTCTTCTCATGACTTATACGCTCCCCTCGTTTTGCATAAGAAATAAAACCACACAACACTGCCCGTTCTTCACGTTCATTTCATGGTTAATTCATCTTCATTATAGGTATGCTTGTTTCTATAGTCAATATAACTCCTTATAGTTAAACGACACTTAAAGATTCTCTAAATCATTATGTTACAAATTGATTTCTATTTTCAGGCATAAGAAAAAGACCACCCGCAAGCTGGGTGGTCTTTTTTCTGGGGAATGAAATTGTTATTTGAATAAAGGCAAGATTGCGTTTGCTAAACCAGTAAGTGCAGCCAAAATTGCTTTAACGATAGTTGCTACCATTGCTCTTCCTCCTTCTCATATAAGCACAATAACTAAACTAACTATAAACATCTTAAACTAGGATATTAAGTTTAATATGAAATGAGTAAATTTTTACACATTAATTTTTCATGAGGAAAATAATAAAGTACTAATTATGATAGATAGTTTTATGAGAAAGATAGCATACAATGATTTCATAAATTTCTATAAATTTTTAATATTTTCTAAAGAAAAACCCTTCTCTAGTGCACATTAGTTTAAAACAAACTAAGCCTATTAGAGAAGAGTTTTCTATTGTATCTATAATTATAGAGTTTTTACAACGTCTGCGCAGCGATCGCAAAGTGTAGGGTGTTCGCTGTCTTGGCCTACTGTATCGCGGTGGATCCAGCAGCGTTCACATTTTTCAAGTTCAGATGGAGCCACTACTGTCGCTACGCCTGTTTCTTCGTCTTTAACAGCTTCTGCTGGTGCAGCGCCATTTACAATGTGAGCTTCGGATACGATTACGAGTTTAGCCAAGCCTTCTTCACCAAGGGCATTCAATGCGTCAAATGTAGCACCTTCAGCATATACTGTAACGGATGCATCCAATGGATGACCGATTGTTTTGTTTTGACGAGCCAATTCCAATGCTTTTTGTACGGATGTACGTAAGTCTAACAATTGGTTCCATTTATCAGCCAATTCTTGGTTGAAGTGTTCAGGATGACCTTGTGGCCAATCTTGAAGCATAACGGATTCAGGCATGCCTTCTTCTTTAGGCATGTATTTCCAAACTTCTTCTGCTGTGAAGGAAAGTACAGGAGATACCATAGCTACCAATGTTTTCAAGATTTCGTACATAGCTGTTTGAGCAGAACGACGAGCTACGTTGTTTTTGCTTTCAGCATACATAGTATCTTTCATTACATCAAGGTAGATGGAGCTCAAGTCTACTGTGCAGAAGTTATGAATTGCATGGTACAACATGTGGAATTCATAGTTTTCGTACGCTTCAGTAACCTTTTGACGTACTTCTTCTAAGCGCAACAATGCCCATTTATCGAATTCGGACATATCTGCGTAAGCCACTTTATCAGTGTTTGGATTGAAGTCATCCAAGTTGCCTAATAAGAAGCGGAATGTATTACGGATCTTACGGTATACTTCGGATAATTGTTTTACGATGTCTTTGGACAAACGTACGTCTGCTTGGTAATCTGCGGAGGATACCCACAAACGCATAACGTCAGCGCCGTATACGTCGATAATGTCGCTAGGTGCCACTGTATTACCTACAGATTTAGACATTTTGCGACCTTCGCCGTCCACAACGAAGCCGTGAGTCAATACGGAGTTGTATGGTGCTTTACCAGTTGTTGCTACTGCAGTTAACAAGGAAGAGTTGAACCAACCGCGATGTTGGTCAGAACCTTCAAGGTACATAGCACATGGTACATCTAAGCCGTTAACTTCAAGTACACCAGACCAAGAGGAACCAGAGTCAAACCATACGTCCATGATGTCTGTTTCTTTTTTGAACTCATCATGACCGCAATGAGGACATTTGAAACCTTCTGGTAACAATTCTTTTGCACTGTGAGCCCACCAAGCATCGGAGCCTTCTACGGCTACTTTTTCTTGTAATGCTTTGATAGTGTCGTCATTAATGATGTGCTCGCCGCAGCTTTCACAATAGTAAATAGGAATTGGCACGCCCCAAATACGTTGACGGGAAATTACCCAGTCACCGCGGTCACGAACCATGTTAAAGATGCGGTCATGGCCCCATTTAGGAATCCATTGTACTTGATTGTCGATTGCATCAAGTGCTTGTTGACGATATCCATCTACAGAGGAGAACCATTGTTCTGTAGCACGGTAGATAATAGGGTTTTTACAACGCCAGCAATGTGCGTATTGGTGACGCAAGCTAGATTTGTGAAGCAATGCATTGTTGTGCGCTAAGATTTTGATTACAGGCACCTCTGCATCGTGGATTTCTACGCCAGCCAATGGGAATTCAGTATCACCATAACGGTTATCGTCCACTTGTTTTGTATAGTTACCAGTTTCGTTAACAAGAGATACGATAGGAAGCTCAACTTTACCTTCTTTGTTGTAACGTTGGACGATATTAAAGTCATCTTCACCGTGTGCAGGCGCTGTATGTACGCAACCAGTACCAGCTTCAAGTGTTACATGGTCACCACACAATACAGTGGATTTACGTTCTACGAATGGATGTTTGAATTCAGCCAATTCTAAATCTGCACCAGAGAAACGGTTTACGATTTCGTAGTCTTCGATACCGATATCTTTCATAGCCGCATCAACGAGTTCAGTAGCCATCAAGTAGTATTCGTCGCCTACTTTTACCCAACCATATTCAAGCTCAGGGTTAACGGAGATTGCTACGTTGGCAGGCATTGTCCAAGGAGTAGTTGTCCAGATAACAGCGTATGCTTGTTTTGGATCTACGCCAGCTGGCAATGTCACCTTTTTCTCGGATACGTAAGGGAATTTTACGTAGATGGAGAAAGATTTTTTCTCAGCGTATTCGATTTCTGCTTCTGCCAATGCAGTTTCACAGTGAGTACACCAGTATACAGTTTTAAGACCTTTGTAGATGTGTCCACGTTTTGCCATTTCGCCGAAGATACCAAGTTGTTTTACTTCGAACTCAGGACGCAATGTCAAATAAGGGCGATCCCATTCGCCTAGTACACCAAAGCGAATGAAGTCTTGTTTTTGAGTTTCTACGCATTCTAATGCATATTCCTTACATTTGTTGCGCAAGTCCAATGGCGCCATTTCATGACGGTTAAGACCAGTATTTTTGATAACCGCATGCTCAATTGGCAAACCGTGCGTATCCCAACCAGGGATATAACGAGTATAATGACCAGTCATGGTCTTGTATTTCATGATGATATCCTTCAACGTTTTGTTGAGGGCATGACCGATATGCAATTTACCGTTCGCATATGGAGGGCCATCATGCAAAATGAAAGGTTTTGCGTCTTTACGCAATTCCAAACGTTTTTGATAAATTTTGTGGTCTTCCCAGAACTTTAAGATTTCTGGTTCGCGCTTAGGCAAATTGCCGCGCATTGGAAATTCTGTTTCAGGCAAATGTAACGTCTTACCGTAATCCATGATGTGCTCCTTTTACATAAAAAAATCGCCCGCCCCCGAAGGGACGGACGTAATATCCGTGGTACCACCCTACTGACCTTCTGTGAAAGCTAGAATATTCCGAGCATACGGAATAACTAGGCTTCATTTTGTGAAAGCCACTTAAACATATAACGGTGTTCACCGGCGGCGTTGCCGCTTGCTCCAAAGTGATCCGCAAATCTCTAGATTTCCAAACCTTTCAGCCCATGAGTTTGGTCTCTACTAAATCCGTCTGAGACGTGCCGTCTTTTTCAACGCAATATTCATATAATAGATAATTATAGGGCTCCTAGACCTATATTGTCAAATAGATTCTACTAAGTTATGGTTATTTAATTAGAGTAATTAGACTAATTATAATCTCGCTCTAAATCAGGAAATCCAAAAGAAGCAAAATCATACCAAACTATTTTCCACATACCATCTGACAATTGTTTCATTTCTAGAGACAAACTTTTCAAGTTATTATCTTTTGTATCTAAACCAACAATTACAACGCTAATTTGTTCCGAGGACATCTTATATGTTTCTAAAGAAATTAGTTTAAATCTATCAACTTCACGTAACATAAGAATATGCTCAACAAATCTAGCATTTGGAGATTCCCCTTTCATTAGAGAATCTACATCACCACCTGTAAAAATAGTATGTATATCATTATTAAAACGGTCGTTAGCTAATAAATGCTCTAACTCAGCAAGATTTACCTTTCGATTTTTATAGGGAAATAAAATCTCTTTTTCCTTACCTTCGTTTATTAATTGTCTATAAAGAGCTAACTTTTTTTCATATCTCCTATTCCCCAAAGTATCAATATCAATTAATTTTTTTAATGTTTCTTCATCACCATTTTGAATCACATCGTAAATCAACTTTAGCGAATACTCTGGAGTACTCTTATACGTCATATTTTTATATACGCCGTATCCAACGCCTACTAAAGCACAAATTATCACTAAAATAATTAATATACTTTTAAACATACCAACCTGTTTAAACTTCATTAACATTTCATCATTCCTTTCAACCGCACATATTGCCTAGATTTATCTAATTAATGTACAATATATCATAAATAACATTTTATAGATAGTTTATATTTGTAGTGCGAAAGAGAGGAATACTATGAGAAAATTATCCCTTATGATTCTTAGTTTATGTATGTTACTACTATCTGGGTGTGCCACAATAGATTCAGATGTAAAAATTGATAGTGATGGTAGTGGCACTTGGAATGCTCAAATCAACTCACAAGCTGGCCCATTGCCAAAAGACTCTATTACAGAAATTATAAATGAATACAATATTCAAGACTATACCATCAAGGCTCTTGATGATCAAGGAAAAGAGATTACTGTAGATAATGGTGATGAAACACCTTATAATGTTTGGACTGTTAACTCAAAGTTCAACAACGTTGAAGAACTTAATAAAGTTAGAGATGCTATGACGTTAAGGAATAAAAACCAAGGGCCTTTACTTGCCTTGGAAAAAACAACTTCTGGTACTTATATTGTAGATTTAGGAACATCTCAAGGCAAAACAACAGTTACCGTATCTGGTGAAATTGATCCAGCAAGTGTTCAAACCGGAACACTAACAGATAAAAATACTGTTACCTTCACGCAAAACAGTCATATTCGTTTTATTTTTAAACCAAGCCACGGTTGGTTATTCTATATTGGCATCGGCGTAGCTATTGTTGCTGTCATTGGTGGTGGCTACATTTTCTACTTACGTCGTAAATATTATGGCGATGCAGCATAAGGAGAGCATATGAAACGTAACTTTATAATTACACTATTACTCACTTTTACGATGCTCTTCGTAACTGCATGTGGTAGTGATAATAATAACAAAAACAATAATGCTAACAGCAAATTTGAAGGCACTTGGATTGCTTATAATAAAACTAATGATAAAGATGATATTCAAGAATTAATCATTGAAAATATCGACGGCCAACTATTAGTATCTTTATATGATTACTCCTATTATCCTTTAATGGATTATTTTTCTAGTGGTCTTGAGGAAGCCGATGACACTAAAAATGGCGGGGATACAGCTCCTGCCAATGCAGACTATCTCTTAACAAAGTCTAGTGATTCTTTACACAACAAACTTACTGTTGCTATCGACAATAAATTAGATGTAGGTCCTAAACCAATTATTTATAACGAAAAAGATGGCACCTTAGTTTTCGACAAAGTAATCTTCAAAAAGCAATCTGACGATAATTCTATTCAAGCCTATTTACCAGCCTTAAAAGAAGATATGAAAAAACTTGTTGTGGAAGAACGCAAAAAAGATACATTTGGTAGTTTTAAACCAAAGCCAACAATTCAATTTGATTTTTCCTTTAATGATTCTATTTTAGATACCACAAAATAAGGAGATATGGCATATGAAATACATTCTTAAACTTAGCTTAATTATGGTTATGCTGTTATCTACTATTATCATTGTAGGCTGCGGCAAAAGTGAAAGCGAAAACAAGTATCTAGGAACTTGGGTTGGCTATGATGGCAACAATGTTATGTACCGTATAACATTCCAAGAAAATGGCAAAGAATATATGGTAACAGAAGATAAACTATTTTATAAATCAGAGAAAAACTACCCTAGTCCTCATGGAACTCTCTTCCCATCAATTGATGATAGTGTAAAGCAAGCCAATAATACGTATAACATCAACTTTATTCTTCAAAAAGACTCTCGGACAACAACAGCTAGAGAGATTACACCTCAAAATGAAAAAGATGATAAAGAAAAAGATAAGTATAAAAATCAACTCAGCTACGATGAAGGTCGTACAATCATTAGATATATTGAAAAAGACAATACATTATTAATTAATGGTATTCGTTATAAAAAAGAAACATCTCCAGATGTAACTAATGATATTTTAAAGCAAATGCAAAATGCTAAACGTATTGAGTTAGAAACAAAATTCCATAAATATGGTAATCGTGCTATCGGATCTAACCACAATCTAGTCATCATAGATAAAATCACCTTTGATGATAGTATATTAACTAGTAGTAAATAACACCAAAAGCTCCTACATTAAGTAGGAGCTTTCTTTTATAAAAAAATATATTATTTATGTGACTACATCACACTTGTCGTTAGTAATCGATCCACCAAGAACCACAGCACAAAGATGGCACATAGTAGTCCTGCCGTAAGGCCTGTTGTAGGTGTAGCATCTATTAAGCCAATTTCGTGGGCCATTTGTTTTGTGAGGATAACGTGCCCTGTTGGTGAGCCAAATCGGTTGTCGTGGCTTTCACCAGGAAGAGCCATCAACACTAATAATAAAATTGTACCAATGACAGGAACAACACCAATAAACACAAGTGCACCAGAACGGCCTTGATCGTGCAAGCGTCGTACGGCAACAGCTACGCCAGGAATGACCATAACAACGGACATAAGTACAAGAATAACTAGCCCGAAGCCTACACCAACGGCACTAGAGAGCGGACTAATATAGCTCAAGAACGCACAGGTAAATAGAATGGCTACAAAGAGCAATTGGTACATCAAAAAGAAATTCCAATATTCGCTACGGCTAGCACGGCCTTCAAAGTCAGCGTATTTATAAACAAAGCATTGTTTAAAGTTTTCAATCATTCCTAGACTATATTTATCTAGCGAAATGGGTGCTTTGCGGATACGTCCACAGTTTGGACAGTATCGTTCACTTTTTAACACCTCATGTCCACAATATGGACAAGGTCTCATAATAAACTCCTTCCATCCACAGCAGGAAACAGTGAAGCTCATAAAGTCCTGTTGCTTTAACACATATAGTAACTTAGATATGTTTTGAAGTAATCATATCTATATTTTTGATTCATCTTGATTTCATTTTACTACAAAGTATTATATTGTCTATAAAGGAGTTGTTAAACTTTTATAAAATAAAATAATAATTATGCTATTAAACGTAGATTAATACTATATATAGCCATTGGCGTTAATACCATACCATAATATATCACCGATGGTATCACCAAATATGATGGATTGAAGAATAAATATAGTGATGCCCATAATCCAGTCTTGTTTTCTAGATGGCGTTTCTTCAAGCCCTGTAGATTGGCTTATACTAGCAGTGATAAGAGTATAGGCAGTTCTTTCACCGTAGCTATTCTCACAGGTATCGCCCTGTTTCAATTCGTAAGTTAAGAATATAAAGAACCCTATAATAGGAATAAAAGAAATCAGCTGAGTCCAGCCGCTGCGGCCAATATCATGCATGCGTCGCGTTGTGATGGCGATATTAGGAAGCACGAAAAATAGCGTTACTAATAACGTAATCGTATCAATAATAGACTCAAAATTATAGAGGCCAACACCTTTACAAAGGATGGCTACTACACTCAGCGTACCTTGAATCATCATCATTCCAGCCATGAATCGCCAGTATTCACTACGACTGGCACGACCTTTAAAATTGGCGTAGTTTTTGATGCCTAGCACGAAGGCATCGGTATAGTTCAAATCATATACATTTACAGATGCCATAGCCTAGTCCTCCTCAAACTCTTCAAAACCAATGATTTTCCAACCATTGCCAGTGTTGTATAAACGAACTAACATGGATGGTCTTTTATCTACAAAGTCCACCCTATATCCTATATAGTCCACAACAGCATCATCATCAACATCTTGGGTGACATAGTCTAAGTGTATAGACTCAACTTCAGCACGCGATTCTTTTGTCTTAGCTTGTTGCCAAAGATCAAAGGTACCGTATCGTTCCATTTCACGACCGCTCAAATTGCGATACGCACTATGATAGTCTCCATTCGCCAGTTCTTTGTAATACTCTTTCACCACAAGATAGCCTTCTGTTGTGGCAGAATCACTATGTAATAAACGATTTGCTTTTTTGGTGAAAGCCCCCTGCCCCAAGTTCCCAAAGGCAGTTTCTTCTATCATATAGTTATGGCCCATCATAGATGTACCTATACTATTTGCAATCCAGCCTAAAACAAGAAGAGCCACGATGAAAGCACCCGAAACAGATTGCTTTTCATGTATACTAGGTTCTACAGATATCTGTTCATTAGTTATGCTTGCTTCTTGTGTGGGAGCCGATCTTTTACATAACAAATAGAGCAACGCAATCCATCCTAAAATAGGAACAAAAATGAGAATCATCAATGTTGGATCATTATTAGAGTCGCGTAACCGTCTCGCTACCAGCATAATAGTGGGCAATACTAACACTACTGTTAATGCCATCAATACGCCGCCCCCTAAAGATATGGCATATAAAAATCCATAGGGTATGAATGTGGCAAGACCTGTTATAAAAGTAACTAGACCATATACAAAGGTCATAGCGCTTATGGTAAGCCAAAAGTCGGCTGTCGTTGTTCGTCCCTTATGATTCGCATAGTTTTCTACTAGCTCACGATAGAGGATTTCAAATACTCTCTGCTTCATAAATCTCCTACTATATTTAGATATGATACAAACTTAGATAATCCTATTATACTATGCTTTACCAAACCTTTTATTTCATTTTTTCTTCATTAAATTTATCTATACTAATAATATATTTTTTACAACTAAAATTCGTGCAATTAAGTTTGTATAGGAGATAATAATTATGAACGCTAAATTGACTAAAGTAGTAGCTATGGCCAGCTTGGCAGCATTCTTATCAGTTGGTATTGGTGCCAATGTGGCGCAAGCTAAAGATTACCGTTACAAGGTCGATGCCAATCCTTATATGGTGCAAAAAGATGATGGTACAGTAGATAGCAGTGCTCATCCATGGTTTAAACCAGAACAAAAGAAACATAAAAAACACAAATTATCTAAACGTGAACGACACGATAAAAATGCAACAGCAAAGCGTAGCTATGAGCATACGCGTGCTAACTCTACAAATGGCTAATTATTCCCCTTTCCTAACTGGTTATCCAGTCATATAACACATAACTAAACTAACTAACTGAAAAGGACGTTATACACATGTATAACGTCCTTTTTAGTATGCATTTTATTATGCGTTAGCTCTTATTATGCATCAGCTTTTAGCACAGCTTGTTTCATAGATTGTACGTAGTCAAACAACGCTTGGTCTGCATGTTCGCCATGTTCTGCCACGATTTTAACGATAGCAGAGCCTACGATAGCACCGTCAGATACGCGCGCCATTGCTTCTGCTTGTTCTGGCTTAGAAATACCAAAACCAACGGCTACAGGGATATCTGTATATTTGCGAATGGTTTCAACGATGGATTTAATATCCGTTTTTATTTCGCTACGCATACCTGTAACACCGAGGGAAGATACGCAGTACACAAAGCCTTCTGCGTCTTTTGCGATCATTTCAATGCGGTTTTCAGATGTTGGAGCGATCAAGGATACCACTTCAACACCGTGTTTATTAGCAACGCTAGCGAGTTCCCCTTTTTCTTCAAACGGCATGTCTGGCACGATAACGCCGGAGATACCAACCTCTTCGCAGAGGGTAAAGAATTTTTCACGACCGAACACATAGATTGGGTTCAAGTAAGTCATGAATACGAGTGGGATAGTCACTGCATTTTCGCCTGTACGCAAACGGCGCACCATATCGAAGATATCGTTGATTTTTACACCTGTAGAAAGTGCACGTATACTCGCTTCTTGGATAACTGGGCCTTCCGCTGTTGGATCGGAGAATGGAATACCAATTTCTATCATGTCGGCGCCGGCTTTCACCATCACGCGAATATAACGTTCTGTATTTTCAATACCATGGTCACCAGCACTGATGAATGGGATGAATGCCTTGCCCTTTATGAAAGCGTCTTTAATTTTACTCATGAAGATCCACCCCTCTATATTTCGCCATAGCCGCTACGTCTTTGTCACCGCGACCAGATAAACAAATAATAATGATATCGTCCTTGCTCATAGTAGGAGCAATTTTACGAGCATGTGCCACTGCATGAGCACTTTCAATAGCTGGAATAATACCTTCTAAACGAGATAAGTATTCGAATGCATCCACTGCTTCATCATCCGTTACAGGCACGTATTCAGCACGACCGCTATCGTGCAAGTACGCATGTTCAGGGCCGATACCAGGGTAATCAAGACCTGCAGAGATAGAATATACGGGAGCAATTTGACCGTCTTCGTCTTGGCAGAAGTAAGATTTCATGCCATGGAAGATACCAACAGAACCTTTTGCGATTGTTGCTGCATGTTCCTCTGTATCAACACCACGACCAGCCGCTTCACAACCGATGAGGCGAACCCCTTCATCAGGAATGAAGTGATAGAACATGCCCATCGCATTGGAGCCACCCCCTACGCAAGCCATAACAGCTGTTGGCAATTTGCCTTCTGCTTCAAGGATTTGCTCACGCGCTTCGCGGCTGATGATGGATTGGAAATCGCGAACGATCATAGGGAATGGATGAGCACCCATAACAGAGCCCAATACATAGTGCGTATCAGACATACGGTTTGTCCATTCGCGCATCGCTTCAGATACAGCATCTTTTAATGTACTTGTACCAGTTGTTACAGGATGCACCTTAGCGCCCAATAATTCCATGCGATATACATTAAGCGCTTGACGTTCACAGTCTTCAGCACCCATGTATACTTCACATTCCATGCCCATCAACGCAGCGATAGTAGCTGTTGCCACGCCGTGTTGACCTGCACCAGTTTCAGCAATAACGCGAGTTTTACCCATCCGTTTTGCCAATAACATTTGACCGATTACGTTATTCAATTTGTGAGAACCAGTATGGTTCAAATCTTCCCGTTTTAAGTAGATTTTAGCGCCCCCAAGGTCCTTTGTCATGCGTTCTGCATAGTATAAAAGGGATGGACGACCTGTATATTTTTTATGTAAATCCTCAAGTTCGCGTACGAAATCAGGATCATCTTTGTACTTGTTGTATGCCTCTTCCAATTCGATGACTGCATTCATCAATGTTTCTGGCATAAATTGGCCACCGAAGGAGCCAAAATAACCATGTCTTTGTTCACTCATATAACTTACCTTTCCATATACCATTCCTGCTAGCACGCCTGTATAGCGTTACTACTGGCATCTATCTCAACAATCGATGAATTCCATCGGATGTGTCTAAAATATTATTATATCTTAGATTTATGTATTTTCTATGATTACTCGCCTATAATAGGCCTTATTCTTTCAACATTTAGTGAGCTATGGTTCTCACGATGTTTGTGAAAGCTTTAATCTTCTCATCGTCTTTCACGCCATTTGTTTCAATGCCGCTACTAATATCTATGCCATAAGGGCGAACTGTGCGGATAGCACGCGCCACGTTAGTACTGTCGATCCCACCTGCAAGCATAAAGGGACGTTCAAACTCATCCAAGCAAGACCAGTCGAACACTTCACCCGTACCGCCACGCTCGTCCTTGTGGTACGCATCAAATAATAACATATCAGCACTGCTATCGATCCACTCTTCTGCATTTGCAGCACTTCGGATTTGAACAGCCTTCCAAACCTCTACGTCTGTTTTCTCTTTGAGAGCTTGGATGAAAGCTTCATCTTCATCGCCGTGCAATTGCACCGCATCAAGATTGACTTCTTTAGCGATTATAACGAGATTATCTAACGTTTCATTGACGAAGACGCCTACCGTTTTAATAGCTTCAGAATTGGTGTTTTCTTCGCCAAATCCATTAGTATCTTGTGTTCCCTCAGCGTTCACTGGCACCGTATTTGTATCATAAGTTTTTGCATATTGTTTATGTAGTTCTTCCACTAATGTTTTAGCTTGATCTACAGTAACTTGTCGTTTGCTTGGTGCAAATACAAGGCCCATGTAGTCTGGCTTTGCTTCTACTACAGCAGGGATTGTTTCCACCTTAGAGATGCCACACATCTTAACCTTCGGAGTGTAGTAAGTCGGGCCGTAGAGATACGCCAGTTTCTCAACCTTGTTAGGCGAACGCATAAAGGTTTCACCCATCAAGGCTACGCCGATGTTGTTATCGCGCAATACTTGGATATCCTCTGGTGTTTCTAAGCCACTTTCAGATACAAAAATCACATCATCTTGAACGAGATTACGCAAGCGCACGCTATTTTGTACGTCTACAGTAAAGTCTTTCAAGTTGCGATTATTAACGCCAATAATGCGGGCACCGCAATCGATAGCCATTTGTACCTCATGCTCATCGTGAGCCTCTACTAAGGAGGACAAGCCAAGAGAGTCGGCTAACTCACGGAACTTCGTCAATGTAGGCACATCTAAGCACGCGCAAATCAAGAGGATAGCACTAGCGCCCCACACCTCGCTTGGTAGATTTGGTATTCATCGATGATGAAGTCCTTGCGAAGGACAGGGATTTTTACAGTACTAGCAATTTCTTGCAAATATTTTTTGTCCCCTTTAAAGAAGTCTGGCTCAGTCAATACAGAGATGGCTGCTGCACCAGCTACTTCATATTCTTTGGCGATGTCTAAATATGGAAAATGTTCAGCAATAATACCCTTTGAAGGAGACGCCTTCTTGACTTCACAAATGAAGTTAAAGTCTTGCTGGCGAAGGGCTGCTTCAAAAGAAAATCCTGTATCAGATGGCAACGCTAAGGCCGCTGCTTTCACAGCCTCAGGCGTTTCCACCTCTTTTTCTTGGGCCACTCGAACTTTAGTAGCCTCTACAATCTTATCTAAAATCAATGATTATACCTCTTGGGTTGCTTTCACAAACTGTTCCATTGTAGCAAGCGCCTTGCCAGAGTCGATCATGTTTTTCGCCTCTTCAATGCCCTCTGCTAATGTAATGCCATCTTTTGCAAGGTAAATCGCCATACCAGCGTTAAGAAGAACAGCTGTGCGTTTACCACCTTGCTCCCCACCGAGTACGCGGCGTGTGATCTCAGCATTTACTGTAGCGTCGCCACCTTCAAGCTCAGTTTTATCAGCATATTCGAAACCATATTCTTTAGGGTCGAATTCGTAGCTTGTGAAAGTACCATTATTAATTTCGCATACGTACGTTTTATTAGTTGCGGTAATCTCATCAAGACCGTCGAAGCCGTGTACCACAGCACCACGTTTAACGCCAAGATTAGCCAATACACGAGCCAATGGTTCTACCAAAGATTTATCGTATACACCCATCAACTCAACAGTAGCACCTGCTGGGTTTGCCAAAGGTCCGAGAATGTTGAATACTGTACGAACGCCTAATGCTTTACGTACAGGGCCTGCATATTTCATAGCTTGGTGATATACAGGAGCAAACATGAAGCACATATTTGCTTTATTAAGAACTGCTTCATTTTGTTCGCCATTAAGCTCTAATTTAGCGCCCAATGCTTCGATCAAATCAGCAGCACCACATTTACTAGATACACTGCGGTTACCATGTTTCGCTACAGGAATACCGGCAGCGGAAATAATGAAACCAGATGTAGTAGAAATGTTGAACGTATTAGCTTCGTCGCCGCCAGTACCTACGATTTCTACAACTGTACCTTCATGAGGCACAGAACCAGCCTTCTCGCGCATAACCTCAGCGAACGCCGTAACCTCATCTACAGTAGGGCCTTTTGCCGCAAGGGCACACAAGAAACCAGCCATAGGAACCTCGGCTACCTCGCCACTCATAATTTTGTTCATTGTATCTTTAGCAAGGTCATAAGATAAATCTTGACCATGCGTTACTGCATATAATGCGTCTTTAATCATTTTATAGCTCCTCGTTTATTTTTCTAGGAAATTGCGAATCATTTGTTCCCCGTTCGGCGTCATGATAGATTCCGGATGGAATTGCACGCCGTAGATTGGGTAGTCTTTGTGTTCTACGCTCATTACTTCGCCGTCGTCTGTAATGGATGTAACGATGAGTTCGCTTGGCATTGTTTCATCGATAATTGCCAAGGAGTGGTAGCGAGCGACTTCAAATTGTTCTGGTACGCCTTTAAGGATTTTGGATGGGTGTACTTGTTTTGCTACGCTTTGTTTGCCGTGCATAACTTGTTTTGCGTAGGAAACGGTGCCGCCGAATACTTCACCGATGGCTTGATGGCCTAGGCATACGCCGAGGATTGGGAATTCACCTTTGCATTCGCGCAATAGGTCTTCATATACGCCCGCATCAGCTGGTCTGCCAGGTCCTGGTGAAAGTATCACATAGTCTGGTTTTAAAGCACGGATTTCTTCAACTGTTAATTCATCACTGCGGATGACTTTAATGTCTGGATCGATAGAGCCTACTAATTGGTATAAATTGAAGGAGAAGCTATCGTAATTATCTATAAGGAGTACCATTATTCTACCTCCTGTGCATCTGTAATTGCGGAAATCATGGATTGGCCTTTGATCAAAGTTTCATTATATTCACTAGCAGGTACGCTATCGCGAACGATACCTGCGCCAGCGCGAACATAGACCTTACCGCCTTTATTCATAGCCATGCGGATACCGATACATACGTCCATATTACCGGAGAAATCAATATAACCTACAGCACCGCCGTATACGCCGCGTGGGCTTTTTTCAAGTTCGTGTAAAATCTCGATAGCACGGATTTTAGGAGCCCCAGATAATGTGCCTGCCGGCAATGTAGCACCGATAGCATCCAGAGCATCTTTGCCGTCTTGAATATCACCGCTTACAGTAGATGTAATGTGGATTACGTGAGAGAAACGTTGCAACACATGTAACGCTTCAACTTTTACAGAACCAAATTTAGCAATTTTACCTAAATCATTACGCCCCAAGTCAACAAGCATATTATGTTCAGCTAACTCTTTTTCGTCGTTGATGAGTTTTTCCTCTATGGCAAGGTCCTCTGCTTCCGTTTTACCGCGGCGCATTGTACCCGCAATTGGGAAGGTGTACATTTTGCCATCTGTTAATTTTACCAATGTTTCTGGAGAAGCACCTGTAAGCTCAACATCTCCACCAGATAGGTAGAACATGTATGGAGATGGGTTCAATGTACGCAATACGCGGTATGCATTTAACAAGCTACCATCGAACTCAGCTTCGCGACGGTTAGATACAACACATTGGAAGATATCCCCTTCCTTGATGTAGTGCTGTGTCTTTTTAACAACTGCTTCGAACTCGTCCTTTGTAAACTCAGAGGTAAACTCTGTTTTAAGAACGCCTTTTGGCACATCCGCCTCTTTGCCGTTTACAACGAGATCAGCTAATGCTTTCAACTCAAGCTCAGCCTTGTTATAGTTACGTTCCAAATCGTTTGTGCTGATGTTAGCAATTAAGTAGATTTTATTTTTGTAATGGTCAAAGGCAATTACTTTATCGAAGAGCATAAGGTCTACATCGTTGACCATAGCAGAGTCATCATCTGGTGTTGGGAAATCCAATGTTGGCTCGATGTAGCGAATATATTCACAAGCAAAGTACCCTACAAAACCACCTGTGAAGGTTGGCAACTCTTCTAAGCGAGGGCTTTTATATTGACTTAAAATATTGCGAATTTCTGCAGCTGGGTCAGAGCACTCAAAGGTACGTGTTGTACCATCTTTAATAGTCATTTTATGGTTCTTGCAGAATAGCTCGATCTTAGGATCATAGCCCAAGAAAGAGTAACGGCCCCAATGATTACTATTATCCGCACTTTCAAGCAAGTATGTATGACTGCTCACTTGTTTTAACGCTTTCAACACACTAATCGGTGTGCGTACGTCGGATAAAATTTCCATATATACAGGCACGATATCGTAGCCCGGTGCGATAGCTTTCACACGGTCAAGACTAGGGAAAATCATGAGAACCTCCATCTGGCGTTTGCCAATAAAAAAACTCGCCCATGACAATATAACGTCAAGGACGAGTTTATAGTTCTATTATTACAATTTGATTGTATGTGCTATAAATCGCGGTACCACCTTGTTTGAATGCTGTGCATTCCCCTTTCGCAGGATACTAACATATCCCTCACGACTAACGCTCGTGTGACGTCGCACCATACTAGGAATGAAATCATTCTGTTCCATGCGCCCTCGGTGGTCCATTTAATAAGCTGCGTACTACGGGTTCTCAGCTAATCCCGCTCTCTGTGAGTGCATTTCCTATTTTTATCTCCACCTCATCGGTTTCTTTCAGGCGAGTATAAAATTATAATCTGATTATAATGTTTCTATAGAATGAAAGTCAAGAAAAATCTCAACTTTCAATATGCCAAGATTTTTTAAACAAAAGATGATAACTGACAAAAATATTGATATACGGAATGCCAAGCCCAATTATCCATAAACCGCTTAATAGAGAATCATGAAGTCTACGTATACCTAGTGTAATCATCGCTAAAGCTGGCCATATCAGGATAGCCATAAATCCCCAACGTGTATATAAAGAGATATACCACACTGAACAATTAACGATACTACGGCTATAGCCATATTCATAATAATGTCCATAAAAATGCGAGCTCCTACAAGACCGCCCCAAAAGACTGATACAGGAGTCCTGCCCTTAACATCAAAGATCTTAGCAAATAAAACATCCCATATACAGCTACAAATATAGTCAAATTTACTATTATTTGTATCTTTAGTAATCGTGGAACTTCGAGTATAGGTAATAATATAGTTATTATACCTATCTCGTCCTTCATCTAAACCATACTCATTAGAATCTGCACACTAAGTGGCAACGCAAAGCAAGCCAAGATAAAATACTGCCATAAAAATCCGTCCCAATGAAAGCCTGCATTTATAAAGGTTTCGGATATAGATTCCCAACTAAAACTCATACCCCAATATCCCCACAAACTTAGGTATGCTATGGGTACTAAAATCATATACCACAAGGATGAACCACAGTCATTCAATCTACGTTTGAGTAAAAAAATAGTTACTACTATATGTATAATCTGCAAACATCCAAAATAAATATATGCCAAATATGTACTGCCTTGAAACAAACCATCTTGAATAAATCCTATCAGTACCACAAATAGAAGGTACGCTAAAAATTTACTTCCCATTAAACCAAGCACAGCCCATAAAAATGCCAATCGGCCTATACGTTGATTCACTCGCAGCATTTCTATATTTTGTTTAAATAGTGAAAGTTCATTATCTAACCACATTAAAATAAATCTCTCTTCTCTCTCATACGAAGGATATCTACAAATTAAAGCCATGTAAACATAATCAATAAAGAGCTACATATACATACCTTTTATTGTTATATCATATCCAGTTTCTATCTATTCTAATATAAATAATTAAAATTGAATATATTGTCTCTCAAGCAGCCCATAATTTTAGAATGTTTATATTGTGTTCCTCTAAATGCTAATAGTATACTGAAATTACATATATTTTCAGGTTTTACTGATTATTATGCCAAGGAGAGAGTATGAGTTTTTATTTCACGGATCAAATACAGCAGTCTTTCAATAAAATATTCCACCAATGCAATAAAGATGTCGCTTGGGCGGGCAAGGCTGAGCTCGATGCCCTTGTGAAAGCCGACGAGGAAGGACAAGAGATTCCAGGTATCGGCGATGTGTACGCTATTTTGGCGCGCGTCTATTCTGGCCCGCAGTTCACATGGATTGAAGCAGGTTTCCCTGAGGATGATACTAAGGCGTATAGTTATTTACATACAGCCATCCGCAAAGGCAGTGCCATCGCTATTTTACAGGCTATGCGTACCTCAGGTGCCCTTACACCAACCATTGAAAAAGAGCTGCCTATGACAAAGGACGAAGCATTCCAGCGCGTCTATGAAGGCGCCCAAAAGGGATGTTCCTACTGTGCCTACGCCATTGCCAATGTATTCCAATGGGAGGATTACCGCCTCTTGCCTTCTGCACAAAAGATAGTTAATGAAGGTGAACCATCTGGTGTTGTCCATTTCTTAAAATCTTTATTTGTACAAGTAGATCAACGTAGATTGGCCGCAAAAATAACATCTATAGCACAGCAATGGTTGCATAAATCCGCAGCATCAGCCTTGTTATTACGTACCGGAACCTGCGCGTTACCTATGTAGAGCAAAATAATAGGGCAATGGAAGAACAAGTCATTTTTGAAGGCGCCGAAGCAGGTTTGCCACTCATGATGTATTTGGCAGGCCATATTTGTAAGTCTCGTGCAGAGCATGAACGAGCTCTCGAATATTTTGAGCGTGGTGCAGCCATGAATAATGGCATGTGCTTGCGTGAATCTGCCGAGTACTATGCAAAACCATGTGAGTCTAACAAAAGAATTCCTCAAGATATTCAAAAGGCCCTCAAATACTATGAACGTGCTGCTATAAGCCCAGATCATTTAGACTTTAATGACCACGCTTATGCTACAATGCAAGCTATCATTCTTCGTACATTGAACATCGATGGTCAGTCTCAAGACTGGTCTCGCATCGCTCACTTATTGCAACAACCAGCGATTTACACTCTTGATGCTATTTGGCCATATCTCGCTTATGTATTTACTTTCAAAAAAGGGAATACCCCTGCCATAGAAACCGCCGTAGAGTGCGTTAATAAGGCTAGTAAATGTTACGATAGATACGGTAGTTATGACTATGCGGACCATCTATGGCAACTAGCAGAAGGCTATTGCTACGAAATTGGTGCCATTACAAAAAGGCCAGATTTAGACCAAGCCGTTACCTTCTATGAGCACGCTCGTGAAAGCATCAACCGTCTCAACACAAGAACTGATAATTGTTTTGGTACTGGTGAGCCATTGGTAATTCCTGACGAAGCCTCTGAACGATTAGAAGCCTTTGAACTTGTTGATGGACATTATCAGTACAAAAAAGGCGTAACACAATCTTCTACAACATGTAATCCTATGCCCCCTACTTGGCCTCAAAACTCCGTTGACGTATTAGAAATTTTCGAGGAATCGACTACTGGTTGGCGCACGAATAAATACGACTGGAATTTCATTCAACGGGAATGGGATACACAAAAATATCTCAGCTTTATCATCTATGATAATCGTCAATCCATAGAAAATGTAATTTACGATGTATACAGCATTGTTATGTTTCACAATGAAGATAAAAATTCTTGTACCATCTATCTATACGGCTACATTGAGGATCCTACGGAACTCGATGAAACCTTGGATCCTACAGTATATGAAATAAGATACTTCAAGGAGATGTCCATTCCTGAAGGGCTCGGTTTAATTAAAGACTTCTATGATAATGCTACATTGCCTGTGATTGATGAAAGCTGGGAGAAACAGTACAAAAACACTACGCCGCCACGAGAATATGTATTAACTTGTGACAACGATATCTTCTACCTCAATCAATATGAATATCCAAACCAAATGATTAAGGACGCCTTAGAAGGCGTAGCGAATGGTAAGTATGATGTGATTTCGGTTCGCCCTTCTAGCATTGATGATCACTGTATTAGCTATTATATCGAGCGCAAAAAAGGGAAAAACTTACGCATTCAACTCTATGCCACAGTAGACGAGGACAACGAATATGTCTTTGAGCGAGAATCTTGCAACTTAACATCCATTAACTACTGGATTCAAGAATCTATAACAATCAACAAACTTCCAGATTTAAGTGATTGGGATGAAATAAAACAGAAATAAGAGTATTATTTTATTAAGAACATACTACGACTAAGAAAGGAGGAATACGTTGGAAACGTGGAAACGAACGGTATACATCAGTTTAGTCTGTGTATTCTGTACAGCCTTTGGTGTAAGTCAGCTAGCTCCAATCCTGCCTTTATACTTTCACGATTTAGGCGTCCAAACACCAGAAGCAATGTCCTTATGGTCTGGTTTAGCAACCGGTGCAACCTACATAATCGTTTGCTTAGCAGCACCATTTTGGGGGCGTGTGGCGGACAAAAAAGGTCGAAAAATTACATTAATACGATCTAGCTTTGGCATGGCCTTATGTAATGCTTTGATTGCCTTTCAAACAACCCCTGAGGGAGTCGTACTAATTCGTTTAATCCAAGGTCTTGTAAGTGGATTTTACTCCGCATCAATTACCTTAATTGCTTCTGAAACCCCTATTGAACGAACAGGTTGGGCCTTAGGTCTATTAGCATCGGCCAACCTAGCAGGTTCACTTATTGGACCTCTATTAGGTGGCTACATTGCTGATACAGTAGGTATTCGAAACGACTTTATCATAGTCGGAGCCCTCATGGGCTTAGCCGGTGTGCTAGCCACTATATTCATCCATGAAAATTATGTACCAAAACCTAATCCGGAAAAGCTTTCCATCCGTAAGTTAAAAGAGCAAATACCAGAATTTAATAGTATTGTCGCATTATGTGTAGCCTCCTTTATCTACGCAATATGTATTATGTCCTTACAACCAGTTATCTCTGTATATATTAAAGGAATCGTTCCTAGCGACACAGAAAATCTTGCATTTATTGCAGGTGCTGTATTCTCCGCTATGGGTATTGCTCAACTTATGAGTAGCTCTCCACTAGGTAAATTAGTCGATAAAATTGGACCCCGTAAAGTATTAGTAGTATCTCTTATCTATGTAGGGGTTTTAAATATTCCTCAAGCCTATGTGTCCGATGTATATCAACTTGCCATCATCAGATTTCTACAAGGTTTTGGTCTAGGTGGTATGCTTCCAGCTTTAAACACCTACCTATCTTCCAAAACACCTCGAGAATTTACAGGCCAAGTATTCTCCTATAATCAATCCTGTCTATTCTTTGGATATTTCTTAGGATCTGTCGGCGGTGCTAGCCTTATGGCATGGCTAGGCTTTACTACACTATTCTGGGTTAGTGGTGGCTTATTTATTATTTCCGCTCTATGGATTGGTTTCAAACTTAAATAATAGAACTCTACAATCAGAACCACCCGTAAAACGGGTGGTTTGCTCACGGGCTATAAGCCCGTAGTACTAGGCCAGCGTCTAAAGGCGCTGGCTTTCACTACGTTCAAGCCGCATAGCCATTGACTCGTAACGGTCCCCTTAAAGGGGATATGTATTACTTGCTACCCTTAAAAGGGTCCTCATATTCTTTTACACTAAGTTTATCTTT
>NZ_QSDY01000019.1 GCF_003463825.1 Veillonella sp. AM51-8BH | reverse complement strand
CTTTCTATTTCAGATATATTAAATTGTATGCCTACAGATGAATCGATTGCTGCTATCTACAAACGGTTATCTGATTATTGCCAAATAGATCGTTCAATCCCTCAATGGGGTGATGCTCCTGTTTGGAATGAGCTACATATGTCTACAGATTTTCCAACTTATTGGGATTAGTCACACACACTTTTTGTCCTATAACCCTATTACTCGTTATGTCCTATAAACTTTTCTACTAGTACTAAGCTACATACAAGTACAAAAATTGCAACAGACCAGATTAAATTATCATATGACGATTCATGATCGATGATTAGCAGTCTAACAATTGCAGTTATGCCAATATATAAAAAGAAATTAAGCGGGAAGTGGAAGTTATTTTTAAAGTATTTTACGATGAGAGCAATAAACTCAAAGTATAAGAAGAAGGTAATTAATTCTTCAATTAATAAATAGTAAGTGCTATAACCTTGGATATTTGCCCACGTAATAAATCCTAGGCTAATTAAGGTATTAATGAGGGCAATACAAAGAGCAATGCCTACACCTACAAGGGCTATATTTTTTATAGTTAATAATAATTTAGAAATACGTATCCACATATATAATTCACCTACAATAAATATCTAAATACTATACCACATAAAAAAGACCGTACACCGTACGGTCTTTTTACGATTACACCACAGTATAATCAAGAGAATATCAAAGGATTAGATATCAGCTTTAATTGCTTCTAATGCAGCATCGAAGTTAACTGCTTGAGTTACTTCAGGAACGTATTCAACATAAGTTACTTTATTTTCTTTGTTGATTACT
The DNA here is from genome assembly GCF_003463825.1 of Veillonella sp. AM51-8BH. GTDB lineage: Bacteria > Bacillota > Negativicutes > Veillonellales > Veillonellaceae > Veillonella. The sequence continues at coordinate 28,721 of NZ_QSDY01000019.1, read as the reverse complement.
ACTACGCCACGAGTTAAAAGACGAAGTTCTTCAATCAAGAAGCCATAGTTTTCACCGAAGGAAGCGTCTTTGTGGTCAGACAAAGTAATAACTTTATCTACGCCAGCAGCGCCACACCAACGTTTTTGAGCGAAAGGTAAGTCCATAGAGATAGTCAATACTACAACATCATCAGAAAGTGCTGTAGCATCTTGGTTGAACCAACGAGTTTGAGCGTCACAAACGCCTGTATCAAGGGAAGGAACAACGGAGATAACTTTTACTTTACCTTCGAAATCTTTTAATGTTTTAGGTTGTAAGTCGTTGCTTAAAACTGTGAAGTCAGGAGCTTGTTGACCTACTTTAACTTCTGGACCAACCAATGTGATAGGGCCACCTGCAAATGTTACTACGCCAGTACGTTTTTCCATGTTGTATTCCTCCTAAGAGTTTTAATTCTAATGTTCGTAAGGATACGTTTTGTATCTATGCATAGTATAACACTTACATTACCATAAGTAAACTAAAAAATTCGATATAGTGTTTTTAAGGGAATAAATAGTATGTTATTGGCTTCATAATCAAGAAAATATCTTAAAACTACATTATATACGTATAGGTGTATTATGATATATGAAAAAATGTGTATACTATAAGGAGTATATTTAAATAATGATAATCCTGTAATACAGAAATTTAACTGAGAGGTCCTATGAAACCTATAGAGCTATTTATGCAGTTTTTCCGCCGAGAAGGCTGGGTATATGCCATCGGCTTAACTATGCTAATCGCTATTGATATAGCATTTTTATTTGTTCCACAATTCATTGGTAATGCCATCGATACACTAAGTCACAATAAAGAGGGCTTAGTCAATTATATTATTTACTTTATTTTATTATTTATTATTATAACGATTCTAAAAGTTATTTCGCGACGCACCTTACTTGGTTCCATCCGTCGTATGGAGTACCTTTTTCGTGAAATCTTGTGTAGAAAAGCATTACAAATAAAAACAACATATTATGAGGCAAATGGACCTGGTAAAGTTATGGCGTTGATGACAAATGATGTTACATCTCTTCGTGTAGCGTTAGGTTTAGGTGTAATGATCGTGGTGGATATTATATTTTATTCCATTGTAGGATCTATTATTTTAATACAAAAAATAGATGGTCTATTAGCTTTTAAAATCATGACACCTGTATTCTTCATCATTGTTGCAATATTTGTGTTGGGCAGAAAATTACGTGCTAAACAGCGTAGTGCTCAAGCTACTTATAGTGATATGACAGAGTTTGGGCAAGAATTATTCCAAGGTATAGATGTAATTAGAGCCTTTAATCGAGAACGTATTATTTCTGACTCGTTTGAAAAAATAAATAAATTGAACTATAAGAAAAATATGGAGGTTGCCTTATTAGATTCTGTACTAACACCGTTAACAAGAATTGCACCGTTTATTTGTATTAGTATCAGTATTTTCATATGTGGTCACCTAGCTGTAAATGGTCAAATGTCCATAGGTGAATTTGTAACTATCAATTCATTCATTATGCTAATCGTAGGACCTTTAATTGGCTTTGGTGGACTCATTTCGATTGTACAAAAAGGCTTGGCATCGTTAGATCGTATTACCGATTTCTTACGACTACCAATAGAGTCAATTGATGACTCAACTGAAGTATTACCACTTGAGGATATTAATATACGATATTTAGATTTTAATTATGAAAATTCTAAAGGTCATGCATTGTCTCAAGTATCTACAACTATTCGTAAAGGCTCTTTTATAGGCATTGTTGGTAAACCTGGATCTGGTAAAAGTACTATCTTTAAATTACTCATTGGTTTGCAACAAAGCCCCGCTAAATCTATTTATTTTGGGAACCAAGATATTTCAGATATACCTTTATCTAAGCTTCGAAATTCAATAGCTTATGTACCAACTCAATCTTATTTATTGAGTACTACTATTGAAGATAATATTAAATTTGGTAAAGAATTACCTATGCATGAATCCGTAGAGGTGGCTGCAAAAAAAGCCGACCTATATAGAGATTTAGGTAATCTATTAGATAATGACTTACATACTCTTGCAGAAGAAGGACATGATTTATCTGGTGGTCAAAAGCAACGTATTAATATGGCTAGAGGTTTTTATAAAAATGCACCATATTTATTATTAGATGATTGTTTCTCAGCTTTAGATGCCGTAACAGTAAATACTATTTTAGAGACATTACATACAGTAAATTCACAAACTATATTATGTATTTCGCAACGATTAGAGGTTATTGAAAAAGCTGATAAAATTATTGTCTTTGATGAAGGTCATATAGTTGAAGAGGGGACACATGAGGAATTATTAAATCTCAATGGTTTATATAAAACACTCTATGAAGCACAGAAAGGAGAGGCTCAAAATGAAAACGCATAAAGAAAGAAACGATTGGGCTTTATTCTCCTATATAACTGCATATATTAAACCCTATTTAGGAATCTTATTAGTAGCAACAATTGCACTTGCGGGAAATCTTGTACTACTATTATTTAGACCATATCTTACAAAACAAGTCATCGATCTTGGTTTTGCTACAAATGATATTCATGTCATTGAATATTATGCTATTTTATATGGTCTCACTATCATTGGCAGTGTGTGCTTTATTTTCATAGAAAATTACTTTTTAAAAAGTTTTGGCCAAAAGATTATCTACAATATTCGCCATATTGTGTTCCAAAAAATTCTACATAAATCACATGATGAATTCTATAAATTGCCTATTGGTAATTGGGTAACACGCATTACAAATGATGTAGAATCACTGCGCACCTTATATACAGACGTATTATTGAATTTAGCTAGTAGTGGATTAATGATTACCGGTATATTAGCCTTTATGTATGCTATTAATATACCATTAGCCATTATTATGACAATTTTAGTGCCTATTATGGGTGGCATTATTTGGGTATATCAAAAGTTCTCTAGAAAGGCTTTTCGTCAAGTAAGACGATCCGTAGCAGCGTCAAATGCGAGTATTAAGGAACTACTTAATTATATTGTTATTGTAAAGTCCTATGGTGGAGAAAAGGCTATAGAAGATAAATATGAAACTGTTAATAAAGGTTTTTTAGAAGCCGGTCTTTTTGAAGTAACAACATTTTCTATTTTTAGACCTCTCGTTGATGGATTATTTTTTGTAGCATTAATTGTTATATTTACCACTACCAATTTAATTGATTCTATAGCTGATGCAGGTACTGTTTTTGCTTTCATTCAATATATGGATCGATTCTTTCAACCATTAAAGGACATTGCAGACAAATATAATTCCCTGCAAAGTTCATTAGCTGGTGCAGAACGGTTAGTTCCATTATTAGAGGAAAAAGAGCGAAATATGGTAGATGAAGTTCCAAAGGAACTGATTCCAGTAGAATCAATTGAATTTGATCATGTTTGGTTTTCCTATGAGAATAACGATGTCTATGCATTACAAGATTTCACCTTACATATTAAAGCTGGTGATTTTACTGGTATTGTAGGACCATCCGGTAGTGGTAAGTCCACATTATTGTCCTTACTAATGGGTATCTATAAACCTACAAAGGGTGCCATCTATATAAATGGTATTGATATTGCTAAATATGACAGCTCTGTACTTCGTCACTTAATGGGGTATGTATTCCAACAAGCTTACTTATTTAAAGGTTCTATTAAAGATAATCTTACACTTTTTGATAACTCTATATCTCATGATGAAATGGTAAAAGCTGCAAAACAAGTAAATTTAGATTCTATGATTGAACAATTACCTGAAGGCTATAATACACCTGTTGGGTACTTAGGTTCTTTATTATCAGATGGACAAAAGCAATTACTAGCCTTTGGTCGTACATTAATAAGAAATATACCTATTTTATTATTAGATGAAGCAACTGCTAATATTGATAGTCATACGGAAAAACAAATACAAGCAAGTATCGAACGTATTCGGGGTAGTAAGACGATTGTAAGTATCGCTCATCGGTTATCGACGGTACAAGAAGCAAATAAAATTGTTTATATTGAATATGGTAAAATAATAGAACAAGGTTCTTTTAAAGAATTAATAGACCTAAAGGGGGCCTTTTATAATTTATGGATTCGTCAAAAAAGCGGGAGTTAGCATGGAATTTATCCAATCTAAAGATAATAAGACTATCAAACGTATAGTTTCTCTAGGACAGCGTAAAAATCGTAATAAACATGGTGAATATATTGTTGAAGGTATTCGTTCTATCCGTGATATTTCATCTAATGGTGTAATAAAAACAATTGTTATACGAGAATCTAAATGTAAAGATAATAATATCGAAGCTTTATTAGCTTTAGATTCTATGCAATCAATTCCTACTTATATTGCGCAAGATCCAATATTTGATAAAATCGATAATACCGTAAATGGACAAGGTATTATTGCAATTGTAGCTAAACCTAAACATAGTATGGAATCTATCTCTATTGAAGATGGTGTCTATATTACACTAGATGGCGTCCAAGATCCTGGTAATCTAGGCACGATTATAAGGACTGCTGTCGCAGCAGGTGTGAAAGGTATATTTTTGATGAAAGGTACCGTGGATCCATATAATGATAAAACGGTACGTAGCACAATGAGTGCGTTACATAAAATACCAGTCTATGAAGACGTCACATTATCTATGCTCAATGATCTGATTGCAGAATCCAATATGTCTACCTATGTAACTGCCCTAGAGGAATCAAAACCTTATAACATGGTTACATACGATAAACGATGTATGTTGATTTTAGGTAATGAAGGGAATGGGGTAACACCTGAGGTTATGAATCTATGTGAGCACCGAATCATGATTCCCATGTATGGTGACATTGAATCGTTAAATGTGAGTGTAGCAGCGGCTTTATGTATGTATAAAGCTCAAGAGCAATTGATATCATAATTAAAATACTTGAGAATCAGATCTAGTATTTATGATAAAAATTTATAAGTATATCGAAAGTCCTCTACTAGTATACAAGTAGAGGGCTTTTGTATTGATTTTATAGTTCTGTATTTGGTACAATAACATATATCCTTTGTGGGAGAACAAAGTTCTCCCTTTTTTTAATGAAAAGGAAGTAAACTATGTCCAAATTAATAGTAAATGCCGACGATTTTGGTCTTCATAGTGCAGTTAATGCTGCAGTCATTGATGGTCATCGTACAGGTATCATTACGAGTACCTCTCTATTAGCGGGAGGTGAAGCTTTTACAGAAGCTGTAAGTATGGCAAAAAATAACCCTAAGTTGGGCATTGGTGTTCATATCGCCTTAGTAGGTGGACTTAAACCGGTATGTGATCCATCTGAAGTATCATCTCTGCTTACATCTGAAGGCGTATTTCCAGAAACATATATCGATTTTATGAAACGAATTTATACTGGAAAGATTAACTATAGTGAGTTGCGCAAAGAAATTCACGCTCAAATGGAACGGATCATGGAGTCCGGTTTGCACGTAACGCATATTGATGGTCATCAACATATGCATGTATTACCAACGGTACTACCAATCGTTATTGAGCAAGCGAAACACTATGGTATTAATGCAATACGCATTCCAGATGAATCCTCTTTATTTGTCAATTATATGTACTCGCCAGTGCGATTACTAGGCAAGGTCGGTTTATCTACTGTAGCGGCAAAGGCAAGGCCTACAGTGCGGGATAATGGTATGTATTCCACACAATATTTTTGGGGTATGGTAAACGGGGGACACATTAACCAGAAAACGTTAATGGGTATATTAAAATCCGTATCTAAAAAATCAGGTACTCATGAATTGATGATTCATCCAGGTTTAAATAATACGATTTTGGGAAATCAATATAAATGGGGCTATCATTGGGAGGATGAATTACAAGCTGTTTGTTCTAACCATACGCGTTTATATATTAGACAACATAATATTGAGCTAATTAATTATGGAGACTTGATATGAGTAAAATGATGAAGAGAGGCATTTTTATGTTTCTCTTACTATTGGCTGTGTCAATTGGTATCATTTACTACACTATTGATTTAGATGCATTAAAAACAATTTCATCATTTAATAGTATTTCTTTATTATTAGCTTTGATAGCTTTAGCAGCAGGCATGTATTTTGATGGCCTACGGTTACAAAGACTTGTAAAAATCGGTGGGTACAAGCTATCCATAAAGGCGGTACTTCGCGTAATTTTTAGTAATTATTTTATGGCCATGTTGACACCAGGTGCTAGTGGGGGTGCTGTTGCTCAAGTATTAGTATTACGGAGTTATGGTGTGCCAATATCTAAAGGGACTCCTATTGTGTTAATACGTACCGTATTTTCTATTATGTTCCTTGTTATTATGTTACCCTTCGTATTCTTAAGAGATGCTATTGAAATTCCATATATTTCAAGAGATATGCTATTGACTTTTGCAGTAGTATCTGTCATTGCAATGCTGGTAGGTACTTATATCTTACAAACTAAATATATGCGTCAATTCGTATATAACTTAGCGCAACGGTTTAAAGCACATAAAACGAAAGATTGGCTTTCTAAATTAGAAACATTGAATCAAGGTTTAGGATTACTATATAAACAACCGATTCAATCTTTTATTGTATTTATTGAATCTGGGTTGAGTCTATTATGCTTATACTGTATTGCGCCAGCATTAATGTATGCTTTTACACCAGATATTCCGATCATTGATATATTAGATCGAATGATTCTATTGAATCTTATTTTATATTTTGCACCAACACCAGGGGGAACAGGGATTGCAGAAGGACTATTTGTAGTATTGTTTAGTACCTTTGTCCCTAATGGAACGGTTGGTATTGTTGCTGTAGCATGGCGCGTTATGGCAGAATATTTACCATTTTTTGTCGGCATGTATGCGGTATTAACATTATATGGGCGTCAATTTGTAGCCCAAGAAACTTCAACAGAACAATAAGGGAGTGTGTGTTCTATGACTAAACCAAAAAAAGATAAGTTTTATCTGGTGCAAGAAGATATTTTACCAGAAGCGATAAAAAAGACGATTAAGGTAAAAGAAATTTTGAAACTAGGTGAGGTTAAAACTATTAACGAAGCAGTGGAAAAGATGGATTTGAGTCGTTCTGCATACTATAAGTATAAAGACTATGTATTCCCATTTTTTGAAATTGCTCAAGGTAAAATTGTAAGCATTTATGTTTCAATGTCTAATGAATCAGGTATGTTATCTAGTGTGTTAAAAGCAATTGCAGAACGCAATGGTAGTATATTAACTATCAATCAAGACATTCCTCTACAAGGTATAGCTAATAGCAGCATTTCCTTTGAAACTAAAGACTTACAAGGTTCATTAGAAGATTTATTATTAGATATTCGCTCTATGAAGGGCATTATTAAAGTAGAAATTTTAGGCCAAGCATAGGCTAATTAAGAGAGTAGGACAATTATGACCACTATAAAAATTGCATTATTAGGTTTTGGTACTGTTGCACAAGGTACATTTAATTTATTGCAAGATAATGCTGAGTTAATTAGAAATCGTACAGGTGTTAATGTTGAAATTTCTAAAATCTTTGTACGTAATCCTGATAAATATAGCGATATTACATTGCCTGAAACAGCTCAATATGTAACAGATATTGATGAAGTACTAAAAGATGATTCCATTCAAATGGTTGTGGAATTAATGGGTGGTACAACCTTTGCTAAAGATTGTGTAGAAGGTGCTTTAAAGGCTAAAAAAAATGTAGTAACTGCAAATAAAGATTTGTTAGCAGAATCTGGCCCATACCTTTTGGATTTAGCTAGCAAAAATGGAGTGGATTTACGCTTTGAAGCATCTGTATTAGGTGGTATTCCTATCATCCGTACATTATATGAATCCTTAGCGGGCAATCGTATTACTGAAATCATCGGTATTATGAATGGTACAACAAACTTCATTTTAACGAAAATGTCTGAAGAAGGTTTAAGCTATCAAGATGTACTAAAGGAAGCACAAGATTTAGGTTATGCAGAAGCTGATCCTACAGCAGACGTTGAAGGTCTAGATGCAGCCCGTAAATTGGCTATCCTTGCATCCATTAGTTTCAATCGTCGCATCTTCTTTGAAGATGTATCTGTAGAAGGCATTACAAGCATAGATACAGAAGATATCAAATTCGGTAAAGAGTTTGGCTACAATATTAAATTATTAGGTATTGCTAAGGAAACTAGCCAAGGTTTATCTCTAAACGTATACCCTGCATTTATTCCTACAACACATCCTTTAGCATCTGTTCGTGGCTCTTATAACGCAATTTATGTTAAAGGTAATGGTATTGACGACGTAATGTTATATGGTCGTGGTGCTGGTAGCTTGCCTACAGGTAGCTCGGTAGTATCCGATATTATGGAAGTAGCCAAAAATGTTTCGTACAATGAAACAGGTCGTTTGAAACCATTCTATTACGATCAAAAGAACATTTACTCTCCTGGCAAGATTCAATCTAGCTACTACTTGCGTTTAGAAGTAGATAATAAAACAGGTGTATTAGCAAAAATTTCTGCAAAATTAGCAGAACAAAAGATTTCTGTATTATCTATTGTTCAACGCAATATGGATCCAGAAACTGCGGTTCTTGCAATTGTAACGTCCAAATGTCCTAGATCTTATATTTTAAATCTTATTGATTCCTTTAACAGCTTGCGTTCCGTTAAGTCTGTTAATAGTGTCATTCGTATTATGGAAGCTTAAACTATGAATACCATTCGCGTACAAGTGCCCGCTACTAGTGCCAACTGCGGGCCAGGTTTCGATTGCCTAGGATTAGCATTAAACCTTTACAATATCTTTAGCTTTACACCAGATCCAAATGCTACTGAATATACATATACCTTTGAAGGTTTCGGTGCCGATATTCTTCGCGCTGAAGACCCTAAAAAAAATCTTATAGGATTTGCTATGGATCAAGTTTTTGCTACTGCTCAAGAACCCATACAATACGGACATATTACGTCTGAAACCTTAATTCCACCTTCTCGTGGACTCGGCAGTAGTAGTACAGCATCGTAGGTGGACTTTTACTAGCTAATGCACTAGTTAAACACCCCCTTACAAAAGAAGAACTATTGGTCATTGCAAACCGTATGGAAGGTCATCCAGATAATGTTGCTCCTGCTATTTATGGGAATCTTTGCTGTGCTACTGGTTTAAAAACAAAAGTGCTTAATACTGTTATTTCTGTCCCACCGGAATTGCATTTTGCTGTTGTGGTACCTGAAGTTATGGTATCCACAGAATATGCTCGTTCTGTTTTGCCTAATCATGTACCATTTAAAGAGGCTGTCCAAAATGTGAGCCATACATCTTTATTTGTAACAAGTTTAATTACACATCAATTAAGCAATTTATCTGTTGCATTAGATGATAATTTGCATGTGCCATACCGTAAAACATTGATTCCTCATTGTGATGAAGTATTTGAAGTTGCTAAAGCCGCTGGAGCATATGGTGCTACCATTAGTGGATCTGGTTCTACTTTGATTGCTTATGTCGATAAAGCACATGTACAAGATGTAGCAGAAGCTATGGGTGCTGTATTTACGTCTAATGGAATTGAAAATAAAACATACTGTTTAGAAGCCGATAGTTCAGGAGCGTCAATTATATAGTTTGTGGTATAATTATAGTGTTAAGCATAGTCCATAACTATAATTGGAGGAAACTATGAACAATATGAAAACAACGCTTTTATTAGCGACTCTAACGGCCATTTTAGTGGTCTTAGGTGATATGATTGGCGGTAGAAGTGGTATGATGATTATGTTTGTTATATCCATGGGTATGAATTTTATGTCCTATTGGTATAGCGACAAAATCGTTTTAGCACAATATAATGCACAACAAGTTACTGCTCAATCTAATCCAAAACTATATGGTATGGTAGAACGTTTGGCTAAGAATGGTAACTTACCAATGCCAAAGGTGTATATCATTCCAAGTGATGTACCTAATGCGTTTGCTACAGGTAGAAATCCAAGTCATGCAGCGGTAGCTGTTACAGAAGGTATTCAACGTCTACTAACTGATGATGAGCTAGAAGGTGTTCTGGGCCACGAATTAACACATGTTAAGAATCGTGATACCTTGATTAGCACCATTGCTGCCATGATGGCAGGGGCCATCTCCATGATTGCCCAAGTGCTTCAATTCTCTGCGATCTTTGGTCGTTCCGATGACCGCGAAGATTCTAATCCGTTAGCTCTTATAGGTCTAATCATTATTGCACCTATTGCGGCAGGTCTCATTCAGATGAGTATTTCTCGAGCACGTGAGTTCTTAGCTGATGAGGGGGGCGGAGAGATGTGCCGCAATCCTTTGGCTTTAGCATCTGCCCTTGCAAAAATTGACTACTATTCAAAACATGGTGCATTGCCAAATGCAAGTAATGCAACAGCCCATATGTTTATTATCAACCCTATGGTTGGTATTGGTGAAAGCTTGAGCAATCTTTTTAGTACACATCCTCGTACAGAGGAACGTATTGCAAAATTGAAACAACAAGCAATGAATCCTAAATATAAAGAGAAAGCATTATTTTAATTAATATCTACAGGAGGATATCATGCAAGAAACATTAGTTTTAATCAAACCAGATGCAGTTAAGCGTCAATTAAGTGGTGAAATTCTTAGCCGTTATGAACGTAAAGGTCTTGTAATTAAAGCATTAAAACTTCTACAAGTACCTCGTGAATTAGCTGAAGAGCATTATGCTGAGCATAAAGAAAAACCATTCTTTGGTGAATTAGTAGATTTCATCACATCTGGTCCAGTTCTTGCTTTCGTATTGGCCGGAGATAATGCTATCGTATCCGTACGTGCATTAAACGGTGCAACAAATCCTGTAGATGCTGCCCCTGGTAGTATTCGTGGTGACTATGCCTTAACAATGGATGCTAACGTAGTACATGCTTCTGACTCTCCAGAGGCTGCTGCTCGTGAAATTCATCTTTGGTTCCCAGAATATAAATAATCTCAAGGTTGAGATCCTGTAGCTTTTCTTTCTACATTTATGTATATCTATAGGAGGTAATACATATGGCAAGTAGTGTTTACACAAAAACAGGTGATGCTGGTACAACTGGTTTATATACTGGTGAACGAGTACCTAAATCCTCTTTACGCGTAGAAGCTTATGGTACAATCGATGAATTACAAGCATTTTTAGGCTTGGCTCGTTCCTATGCTGAAAATCCACGTGTTGCTACTGAATTATATGATATTGAGCGCAACTTATGGACTTTAATGGCTGATATTGCTAGCTTAAATGCTGCACCAGTAATTACAGAACAACATGTTAAACATTTAGAAAAGGTGATTGATCGCTTTGATGAAAAGCTTGAGCCTTTATCTAATTTCGTAATTCCAGGTGAGAAACAATCTTCAGCATACTTACATGTGGCTAGAACGATAACTCGTCGTGCTGAACGTGATTTATGGCGTGTATTAGATGCTGGTGAAAGTGTTCACGAATCTAATTTAAAATATTTAAACCGTCTATCCGACCTTTGCTTTATCATGTGTCGTGTAGAAGAGGAAATTGGAGCTGAATAAACCAAAAAAAGCTATGTATTTTACATAGCTTTTTGCTCGTTATAGACCTTATTGTGAAATTGTTTGATTTAACACATCATGAGGACTTGGATAGTAGAAGAAAATATGAGGAATTTCATAGCGGAATTTTTCTCTTAACAAATCAGAAAGAGTTGTTTCAAAGTTTATAATTTTATCAGCTCCGAAATCAAAATCTTCTACTAAAACCAATAATTGTGGCTCTACTTGTGGCGCATTTTCTGGTAACGCTTCTGGTGGTAGTGGAACATTTACTACTACACGGGCTGTACCGATATACTTGCCTTGTCCATCGTCGATGGCAACACGATAGGTATTATCCCATAAAGTAGCCATCATTTTAAGTTTCATATTCATAATTTCCATAGTATCGCTCCTTTGTTATACTTATAATGATACTGAAATTATAAATTCTTGTATAGGTGCATTATGAAATCCCAAATTATATTGTGTTCCGGTGGAGCACGCAGTGGAAAAAGTGAATTTGCAGAACGTTTAGCACTTTCTACGGAGGGTCGTAAAGCTTATGTAGCAACAGGACAAGCGTTTGATGAAGAAATGGTTGATCGCATAAAAAAACACCAAGAACGACGTGGTGCAATATGGACAAATTTTGAAGTACCATTATATTTGGCTAAAGAGTGGCAAAATATTAGCCAATCTGCTGATGTAATTCTTATAGATTGTTTAACTATGTTTACTACGAATCACATGATGGCACATGGTTCTATACAAGGGCAACAAGATGCTAATGACTTGGAAGAGGCTGTACTTTCAGAATTAGAATCATTACTAAGTTTAATTGCATCAAGTGATGGGAAAACAGTTATTTTTGTAACTAATGAAATTGGTCTTGGTATTGTACCAGATAATAAGCTAGCTAGATATTTTAGAGATATTGCAGGTCGCGTCAATCGGACAGTCGCAACTGTAGCTGATAAATTATACTTAACAATTAGTGGTGTTACCATTGAATTAAAATCCCAGGAGGTTCATATAAATGGCTAAGAAAATTATGTTCCAAGGAACGAGTTCCAATGTAGGTAAAAGTATTTTATGTACTGCTTTATGCCGCATCTTTTACAGAAAAGGTTTTAAAACCGTTCCTTTTAAAGCTCAAAATATGGCCCTCAATTCGTATGTCACTAAATGGGGGGATGAAATTGGTCGTGCTCAAGTAGCGCAAGCTGAGGCTGCAGGCATAGATCCAATTGTTCAAATGAACCCTGTTTTATTAAAACCTACAGGTAATCAATCCTCTCAAGTCGTATTAATGGGCAAGCCAGTTGGCGTCTATAGTGCTAAAGAATACCATACAAAATATTCTTTAACAGCCCTTGATAAGGTAAAAGAATCTATCGACTTCTTGGATTCTAACTTCGATATGATGGTTATTGAAGGTGCCGGTAGTCCAGCAGAAGTTAATCTCAAAGCTAATGATATCGTAAATATGCGCATTGCTAAGATGACGCAAGCTCCTGTATATCTCATTGCTGATATCGACCGTGGTGGTGCTATTGCATCTATCGTTGGTACCTTAGAATTATTAGAACCAGAAGAGCGAGATCTTATTAAAGGCATTGTTATCAATAAATTCCGTGGTGATATTAAATTATTAGAACCTGCACTCACATTCATCGAAGAAAAAACAGGTAAAAAGGTAGTAGGTGTTATTCCTGCCATTGAAAACCTTGATATCGATGAAGAGGACTCTGTGGCACTAGAAAATAAACGCAATAGCGGTGCTAAAGAGATTCAAGTAGTAGTTATGCAAACACCTAAAATTTCTAACTTTACGGACTTTGATGCATTAAATTATGAACCAGATGTATCTGTCCGTTTTGTGGGTCCTGGAGATGTTATTGGTAAACCGGACTTAATCATTTTACCTGGTTCTAAAAATACATTAGCAGACCTAACATATCTTCGTAATTCTGGCTTTGCTGATGAAATTAAGCAGCTTGCTGAACAAGGCACACCTGTTATCGGTGTATGTGGTGGCAATCAAATGTTAGGTAAAACAATATATGATCCGCATCATATGGAAGGTGATATTGAAGAAGTTGAAGGTCTTGGTTTAGTAGATTCCTCCACCACAATGAAGGATCAAAAAACGACACACCAAGTAGAATTTAACGTATCTAATCTTCAGTTTTTAAATGGTACATTTACAGGTGAAAAATTAGTAGGCTATGAAATCCATATGGGGGATACTACGCCATTAGTAGATACCGTGAGCCGTTGTTTCACTATTACGAGTCGCAGTGAAGAGGCGGTCAATGTAATTGATGGCTTTATCGATGGCAATCATCAAGTAATGGGGACATATATTCACGGTGTATTTGATAATGATGAATTTAGACGCTTTATTATCAATCAGTTACGTGAGCGTAAGGGGTTAGAACCATTAGATGTAGTATTCCATTATTTTGATCACAAAAATGCAGCTTACAATCGATTAGCTGATATTGTAGAAGAACACTTAGATATGGATTATATTAAGTCTACCTTGGGTTAGTAGGGGAGATGTATGGAACATTTAACAATATTACATTGGTTTACAAAGTATAGCTTTGTATGTATTCCAACCTTAGCATTTATATTGGATTTGCTTATTGGAGATCCCAATAGTAAATATCATCCTGTGGCTATAATTGGCCGTATTATATCCTTTTTCGAGGCAGTTCTATATAAAGATACTGATAATGATACAAAAAAACTATGGTACGGCGGTATTGCAGTAGGTTTAATCCTTATTTCTGTATATATTATTGTATCTTTAATTCTATGGCTTGGTGGCGTAGTTGATGAATGGGTAGAATACGCTCTTGAAGTAATTATTCTTTACATTGCTATATCTCCACGCTCACTAGCAGGTGCAGGCTTTACTATTAGCCAATTAATTAAGCAAGATAATATTGAAGAAGCTCGTAAGCGATTATCTTGGATTGTAGGGCGCGATACAGAAGAATTAGATGAAAGCGAAATTACACGAGCTACTGTAGAGACCATTGCAGAAAATACAGTAGATGGCATTATTGCGCCTTTATTTTTCTTCATCATCGGCGGTCCAATGGGGGCAATTCTATATAGAACTGCCAATACTATGGACTCTATGCTGGGCTATAAAAATCAAAAGTATATGTACTTTGGTCGTGTAGCTGCCCGCTTTGATGATGTACTTAACTGGATTCCTGCACGAATTACCTTTATATTATTAATTATTTCTGCATTCTTTTTACGTTTTGACGCAAAGAAAGCTCTCCAAATTGGCTTGCGTGATGCTAATAAGCATCCAAGTCCTAATGGCGGCTATGCAGAAGCACCAGTTGCAGGTGCTTTACATATTCGTTTAGGTGGTTACAATCAATATTTCAAGAAAATGACCTTCCGTGAATACATGGGGGATCCTATTGAAAAATTAAATCGCAACCATATTACACGCACAATTTATATGATGTATTTTACGACTATACTAATGGTTATTATTAGTACAGCCATTACTTATGGGATGAATGTATAATGACACCTTTTTTCATAGCATTACAGTTTTTAACACGTTTAAAAATCGTTAATCAAACAGAATGGTCTGTAGACGACTTTGGTAAATCCGTTGTGGCCTTTCCTTATGTAGGCTTAATTATTGGCCTTATCTTGGCATTATTGTATGGTATATTATCACCGTTTATTCCGTTGGTTCCGTTGATGTTAATCATCGTTATAGCGGAATTCTTGATTACTGGTGGTCTCCATGCTGATGGTTTAATGGATACAAGTGATGGTCTATTTTCAGGACGTGAACGGGAACGTAAGCTGGAAATTATGAAAGATAGCCGTATAGGCTCTTTTGGTGTTGTTGCTTTTGTATTTGTTACACTTTTAAAATGGCAATTATTAACGGCCATTCCTACAGCGGAATTTATTCCTATGGCATTGATTATGATGCCATTAATGAGCCGTTGGTCCCTTGTATTGAGTATCAGATCTTATCCGTATGCGAGAAAAGAGGGAATGGGTGCTGCCTTTGCTAACTTAGCTCCAAAGCATGTTATTACGTACAATACAATTTCAACCTTCTTTATGCCTATTGTTATATTAATAATCGGTACGATTTTGTATACCCTTTTATATGGCGCATATTCTATATTCTCTGTAGCTGATGTTGGATATGTTGTAGGACTAGGTGTATTAGTCTATGCTACCTTAGGTATTTTCCAAATCAATATTGTAAGCATGATAATTACCTATATTATCAATCGTTTGCTTAATCGTTATATTGTTAAGCAACTTGGTGGTACTACTGGTGACACATATGGATTTGTTGTAGAGGTTACAGAGGTATTATTACTCTTTGTATATATCATTATCTTGTCCATATTATCTGCTACTGTCGCATCCAATACGACTATGTTTTAATAACGTTCTGCCTAATGGCTTCTTATAAGTTACTATTTTTATTTAATGTGAAAGGAGTTCAATGTGACCTATTATGTAAGAGCCCCAGGTACATGTGGGGAATTTCTACAAGGTTCTATTAATGGTCAGTCATTCTTAGTGACTTGTCCTATTAATCGATACTCCTACGCATTAAGTAATGTAACACATCCGTTTTCACAGCACTATTGTGCATTACAGCCTAAGTCTGCGAAGGCAAGAGAATTAGTACAGCGATTATTACAAAAAAATAATAAAAACCAAGCTTGTCCACCTGTATATGTACGTTCTGACATCATACAGGGTAAGGGGATGGCCTCAAGTTCTGCGGATATTTCTGTGACGGCTATGGCAACAGCATTAGCCATGAATTATGATCTATCACTAAAGGAATTAGAGCAAATTTGCTTATCTGTAGAGCCTACAGATGCTTCATTTTATCAAGGTGTTACTCAGTTTGATTATATAAAAGGCACTATTTCCCAACCACTAGGCATGTGTCCTCCATTGAAAATCCTTGTATTTGATGAGGGTGGGAGTATAGATACGATTTCTTTTAATCAACAAGTAGATTTACAAACTAAGATTTTAGAAAAAGAATCAATCATAGAAGAGTCACTTGATTTATTCAAACGGGGATTGAATACACATGATATAAATTTAATAGGTCAAGCAGCTACATTAAGTGCCTTTGGTAATCAACGTATATTGTATAAATCGAATTTATATGATTTTCATGATATTGGTAATTACTACAATAGTGTTGGTACAATCATAGCTCATAGTGGGACCATTATGGGCCTTTTATTTCCAGTAGATTATGGGCGAATTGATGATTGTAAACAAGAGATTATGCGTAAATTACCACAGTTATCCTATGTGGATACTGTAGAAACAACAAACGAAGGATTGACCTATATCAAACGATAATATATTTAATAGAAAGAGAATCGAATGTCTAAGATACATGGGGGCAATATATTTCAGTTTGCCCATGAACAACGAATTGAACCATATGAGGTAATTGATTTTAGCGCTAATATTAATCCTCTTGGACCTAGTCAACGTGGATTGGATGCATTAAATAATCAATTACGTTATATTTCTCATTATCCAGATGCTACAAATGATGATGTGTTAAATGCTATTGCTGATACATATGGAATGGATAAGAATCAAATTATAGTCGGCAATGGTGCAGCTGAGTTATTGTATGCCATTTGTCGGTTACCTGGATATACTGGTGCGTTTGTACCAGCACCAGGATTTTCTGAGTATAAAGAGGCTCTTGAAGCAAGTAAGATTCCTGTACGTGATATTTTTTATCGCCCTCGGGAAGATGATAATGGAAAACCTTATTTTGAGGTACCATATTTGGCATTAGAAACCTTTGCAGCTGAACTAAAAGGGCAAGATGGTCGCATCATTGTATTTTTAGGTAATCCTAATAATCCAGATGGTACATTACTTGATAAAGATCATATTCGCACTGTAGCGAGCATGTTGAAAGATGCAAATAGCTTACTTGTTATAGATGAATCATTTATCGATTTTGTTGGAAATGATCCATTACAAGATAATGAGCATTCTATGCGCTCTTTAGTAAATGAATTCGATAATGTCATCGTGGTTCATTCTTTCACAAAATTTTATGCTGTACCAGGCCTTAGAATTGGTGCTGCTTATGGTAACGAAAAATTAATTAGTCAACTACATCAATATATTCCTAGTTGGTCTGTAAATACATTGGCCCAAGCTTATACAGAGGCTGCTTTGAATGATGTTGATTATATAAAAAGAACAAAACAAGAATTAAATGAGGAAAGATCATTTATGTATAATGCATTAGATGCAATAGAAGGGATTACCGTATATCCACCGTCCGCCAATTTTATCTTGTTCAAAGTAAATCGTGAAGGTATTACAGCAAATACGATTAATGAAAATCTAAAGAGAGATAACATGATTGTACGCAATTGTAACTCTTATGTAGGTCTCAATAATCAATGGGTACGCATTGCTATTAAAGATCATGATACTAATATCAAATTAGTAGAGAAGCTAACAGATATTTTGAAAGTATAGGAAGATTATGAAGACATTATATATTGTGCGCCATGGCGAAACTGATTGGAATAAAATGGGGAAATATCAAGGCATTACAGATGTTCCTCTAAATGAAAATGGTTTAAATCAAGCTAAGGCCTGTGGTGAAGCTCTTAAAGATATAACCTTTGACCGTATATTATCGAGTGATTTAAGTCGTGCTTTAGTTACAGCCGAAACTATTCGAGGCAACCGCACTACACCTATTACAGTAGATAAACGATTGCGAGAGCTTAATTTTGGTGACTGGGAAGCTATGCTATTCTCAGATATTGAAGCACGCTGGCCGGGCCTAATTGATGAGATGTATTTGAGACCTCATCTTGTAAAAGTTCCAAACGGAGAAAGCTTTAAAGATTTACAAGATCGAGCATGGGCAGGTCTTGAAGAATTTCTCAACAAAAATGATGAAGAGGAAACACTTTTAATTGCATGTCACGGCGGAACTATTCGAACATTATTATGTAAATTATTAGATATTTCAATTAGTCATTGTTGGAATTTTAGCCAAGGTAATACGGCTATTAACCGTATTTTCTATAATGGTATGGGCGAATATGATCATAATATTTTGAATTTGCTCAATGATACGGCCCATGTTGAGTTACTACAAGGACATGTATAATGCGACTCGATAAATTATTAGCTAATAAAGCCTACGGTAGTCGAAAAGAGGTCCATCAACTCATAAAGGATCAGAGAGTTACCATTAATGGTGAAGTAGCAAGAAAAAAAGATATTCATGTAGATATTGAGTCTGATGTCATTGCAGTTGATGGTCAAATTGTTAATACCAAACAACATTACTATGTTAAATTTCATAAGCCTAAAGGCTATGTTACTGCTGTAGAGGATGCAAGTCATCCTGTCGTAATGGATTTATTGCCCCCTGAATATATAAAAATGGGCGTGGTCCCTGTGGGAAGATTAGATAAAGATACAGAAGGTCTACTTTTACTTACCAATGATGGTGTTTGGGGACATTCTATTATTAATGGCAATAAGCACGTATCAAAGGTATATTACGTAGAATTCGAAGGTGAGTTAACCGAAGAAGGCATTCAACGTATTAAGGAAGGTATCGTCCTAGGCGATGGAACCCATTGTAAGCCCGCTTTAATTGATATTTTATCTCCCAAATCTGTACATATCACAATTGAAGAAGGTAAATATCATCAAGTAAAACGTATGATTGGCGCTGCTGGTGGAACTGTTACCTATTTAAAGCGTTTAACTATAGGTCATATAGATTTAACCGGTATTGAAGAGGTTGGTTCTGTACAGGACTTATCCTCAGATGATATAGAGGCTTTCAAAAAATAGCATAAAATTCTATTCAATATAGGTATTTTATGGTAAGATTAATTGTACTTTATAGACTAGGAGCATGATTATGAATGGATTAAATCTGCTACAACAGTATATTAAAGAGCAAGAATTAACAGGCGTCATTTTGATGAGCCCTATAAATTTACATTATTTTGCTGGTTTTACTGGTACAACAGGGTTTGCTATCATTACTCAAGATAAAGCCTTTATGATTACCGATTTCAGATATACTGAGCAAGCTACAAAACAATGTGAAGGGTATACAGTCATTCAATATGAATCCTCTGTTATGGATACTCTTGTAGACATATTCAATGAACATCATATTCACGAAGGTTTATTTGGTATTGAGGGCAAACAAATGCCTGTTGATACATACGAAACCTTATGTGATACATTAGATGAACGCTTTAATTTTACGTCTATCAATTTTGCTAAACTACGAGCAGTTAAGCGTGAAGATGAATTGGAATTATTGCGTAAAGCAGCTAACATTGGTGATGAAGCTTTCGCCGCATTGCTACCACAACTAAAGGTAGGAATGACTGAAAACGAAGCACGTATCATATTAGAATCAGAAATGTTAAAACGTGGTTCTGAGGAACCTTCCTTTGCAACTATTGTAGCTTCTGGTAATCGGTCTAGTATGCCTCATGGTGTAGCCAGTGATAAGGATATCGAAGCAGGTGATTTTGTTACCTTTGACTTTGGTGCCGTATATAAGGGTTATCATTCCGATATGACTAGAACTATTGTAATGGGGCCTGCCTCTAAATTACAAAAGAAGTTATATAGTATAGTTTTAGAAGCACAAAAACGTGGCGTAGCCGCAGTTCGATCAGGTATAACTGGCAAAGAACTTGATGCAGTATGTCGTGATTATATTAAAGAACATGGATATACCAAGGAATTTAATCATGGTACTGGTCATGGCGTAGGTCTTGAGATTCACGAAGAACCAGTGGCCAATACTAAATCCGATACGGTATTTACAGAAAATATGATCATTACGGTAGAACCTGGCATTTATATTACAGGTACTATCGGATTGAGAATAGAGGATAGTGTCATCGTCAAATCTGACGGCTATGAGGTGTTGACACATAGTCCAAAAGAGTTAATTGAAATAGGTATTTAGAAGGAGAAGAGTTAGATGATTTCCAGTAATGATTTTCGTCCAGGTGTAACCGTTGAAATCGACGGTAATGTATGGCAAGTAGTTGATTTCCAACACGTTAAACCAGGTAAAGGTGCTGCATTCGTACGTACTAAAATGAAAAATTTGCAAACTGGTTCTGTAGTAGAGCGTACTTTCAATGCAGGTGAAAAAGTGCCTAAAGCACATGTTGATCGTCGTCGTATGCAATATTTGTACGAGTCTGATGGCTCTTACACATTCATGGATAACGAAACATATGATCAAGTTGAACTTAACCTTGAACAATTAGGTGATGCTAAAAACTTCCTTCTTGAAAATATGGAAGTATCCATCATGTTCTTCCAAGGTATCGTTATCGGTATCGATTTACCTGTAGCTGTTGAACTTCGCGTAGTTGAAACAGATCCTGGTATCCGTGGCGATACTGCTACTGGTGGTAACAAACCAGCTGTATTGGAAACAGGCTACACTGTAAAAGTACCTCTCTTCATTGAAGTAGATGATGTACTTCGTATTGATACTCGTACAGGTCAATACATCGAACGTGCCTAATACGTATTGATATGTATTGGGGCAAGATCTTTTCATGGAATCTTATTCCCCATATATCCTAACATTTGCACTGTAAGCACTTGTCGTCTATGTAATTATATATAGGGACAAGTGCTTTTTTTGAAAGAGGCCAGTATGACCAAGAAAAATACTGAACTAGAGTCGGGTAAAATTAAGATTAGTGAAGATGTATATGCTACGATTGTCACCATGGCAGCACTTGAAACAAAAGGTATACATCATATGAGCTCCACCTTTAATGATGGTGTTAATACCTTCTTTAGACGTAAATCTGATCATGAAGGTGTAAAAATATCATTTAATGATGAAGGTGCTATTTCCGTTACATTATATGTGTGTATTCAATATGGATATCGTATTCCTGATGTGGCCTTACGTTTACAAGAACGTATAAAAACAGCTTTAGTTTCTTATACAGAAATTGAAGTACAAACCATTGATGTAGTGGTACAAGACATTGTATTTGATGATTTAGTAACACCATCACAGCCTTAGGAGGGTATCTATATGAGTTCAGACAATCAATTAAACTACGGATTAGATATGGATACCATAGATATTGCAGACTCTGTCATCATTGATGTAGCAACAAAAACATTGGCTACGATTCCAGGTATTCATTCTTTAAGCCCTCGCTTTTATGATGAATTAGTAGAGGGAATTACACATGCCTTTGGTCAACGCAGTTTACCAGGTATCAATGTTAAACATCGTAAAGGCTTTATTGAAATCAATATTTATATTAAAGCATTGTATGGATACAATCTAATTGAATTATCCAAACAATTGCAGTTAGAAATCAAACAAACCTTAAAAAATATGCTTGATCTTGACCATGTTAAGGTAGATGTACATATTGAAGGTATTGTTAAAGAAAAGGAGACAACTCTACATGGTAATTAAGCGAAATCGACGTGAAGCACGTCAATACGCATTTCAAATGTTATATGCTAATGAATTTCATGCTGATCAAAATGATGTGCAGTTTCCAGAAGGGCACATACATAAATCGATGGATAAAGCCTATGCTAATAGCATTATAAATGGTGTATTATCCGCTTCTGAAACTATCGATGCTACATTACAACCATTCTGTAAATCACGTAAAGTTGAAAACTTAGATAAAGTTGATCGCGCTATTTTACGTATTGCCCTATGGGAAATGACAAATGAAGCTGACCCTTTGGAACCATCTATAGCTATCAACGAAGCTATTCAATTGGCTAAGGATTTTGGTTCTGATTCTTCCTATAAATTAATTAACGCAATTTTAGATGCATATAATAAGAGTAAATAATGAAACGATATTACTTGGGCATTGATACTAGTTGCTACACTACAAGTTGTGCCATTATAGATAGCGACTTTCACATAGTTGGTGAAGCTCGCAAAATCTTAGAGGTCAAACAAGGTGAGCGAGGACTACAACAATCAAATATGGTCTTTCAACATACTAAGGCATTGCCTAAGTTGATATCTGAATTGCCACAACTTCCAATCAGTGGTATTGGTGTTAGCGGTTTTCCTAGACGGGAAGAAAATTCCTATATGCCTGCTTTTATGGTTGGGCTAGGATACGGACAGTCTCTTAACCATTTGATGAATATACCGCTACATATTTTCGCACACCAAGAAAATCATATTTTAGCAGCACTACGAGAATTAAAAACAATTCCCAGTGAACCATTCTTAGCACTTCATTTATCAGGTGGTACTACGGAGCTCGTGTATTGTCATTATAAAGGTGAAGGCATTTTTGATTCTCATATTATCGGTGGTTCTAAGGATTTACAAGGCGGACAATATGTGGATCGGATTGGTGTAGCTATGGGCTTGCCATTTCCAGCAGGGAAGCATCTTGAAGCATTAGTATTACAAACTACCGAATATGAACCGTTGCCATCTTCGGTAAAAGAAGGTTGGATCAGTTTTGCTGGTCCATGTAGTGCAGCTATGCGACGTATAAGTGATTCTATGAATGATACAGAAAAGTCTAACTTAGCGAGAGCTGTATTCACATCCATAGGAAATGCATTAGAAAAAATGATTACCTATCATTTACAAAATAAACCGGTTCAAACATTAATTGCCGTTGGTGGTGTAATGAGCAATAGCTTACTTCGTCATCGTATGGAGCAGTATTGTAGACGTAACCATCTTACATTACATGTAGCACAGCCACAATTTTCTGTTGACAATGCCACTGGCAATGCTTTTGGCGCAGCTTTTTTACAAGAAACTAGAGGATAATCGTGAATGTATTAACCATTACACAATTAAACAATCTTATAAAGCGCACCTTAGACCGTGAATATCTCCTTAAGAATGTCTATGTTAGCGGTACTATTATTAACGCAAAACGCCATAGTAGTGGTCACATGTATTTCTCGTTAAAAGACGAAGAATCTGCTATTGATGTTACCATGTGGTCTAGTACTGTTATGCAAAAGGGCCTTGCCAATGCCATTCAGAATGGTTTATTAGTGACTGTAAAAGCATCTGTTAATTTTTACAATAAAATGGGCCGTTTAAATCTTATTGCATCCGATATGCAAATAGGGTCTAAAAGCCCATTACAGCTCGAATTTGATGCGTTAAAACGAGAGTTAACGGCGCTAGGATACTTTGATGACAGCCACAAACAAAGTCTTCCGTACATGGCAAGTTGCATAGGCATTGTTACATCTCAATCTGGTGCTGTATTACATGATATTTTACATGTCAGTGAGAGACGTAACCCACTAGTGCAATTTAAGTTATTCTCTGTTCCGGTCCAAGGCAATACTGCAGGACCTGTTATTGCCAAAGGTATTGCTGCTGCCGATACTGATCCTGATGTAGATGTCATCATCGTTGGTCGTGGCGGTGGATCTATGGAAGACCTATGGTGTTTCAATGATAGATCTGTTGTAGAGGCGATTTATAATGCTAATACACCAATTATTTCAGCAGTAGGTCATGAAACAGATTATACCTTATGTGATTATGTAGCAGATGCTCGTGGAGCAACACCTAGTCATGCTGCAGAAATGGCCGTACTTCCTATAACGACATTGCAAGATCAATTGTCAGAAAAAGAAGAGTATCTACATGAGTTTATACGGTATACATTACAACAGAAACGTACCGATTTAACATTGCTCTTTAATCGTAGATTAGGCATTCCAGCTCTACAATTTCTACATAAACAAAAAACACATTTACAAGAGCTTTCACAGTCATTAACCAATGCCACAAAAGAACGATGCAATACAGAGAAACATAGCTTAGCATTGTTAGCTCAACAATTAGAATCGCTGAATCCATTACAGATGATGGTAAAAGGATTTGCAAAGGTTGAACATGATGATAAACCTATAACGTCTGTTACACAATTACATCCAAAGGATGATATACGAGTTACACTTGCTGATGGCTATGTTACTGCTACGGTAAAGGAGGCGCACAAAGATGGCCGCATCACTAAAAAGTTATGAAAAAAAATATAAAGCCTTAGAGGATATTGTTAAACAATTAGACGATGGTGATATGACTATCTCTGAACTTTTAACGCAATATAAGAAGGGCTTAACATTAGTAAAAGAATGTGCAGAAATGCTCGATTCGGTTGAAGATGAAGTACAACAAATTATCGAAGAAGTCCGCATCAGCGAATAAGGAGATTCTATGTTCAAAGACTATTTAGCGTCTAGCAAACAACATATTGAACAATGGTTAGGTGAAGTATTAACTAGCCCAAATCAAGAATTTAAACCCCTTTATGAATCCATGAATTATAGCTTAATGCAAGGCGGCAAACGAATCCGACCAATCTTATCTAAAGCTGTATTGGAAATGCTTCATAAGGATCCTGCTGATTATAAGGAATTTCTATGTGCTATGGAGTGCATCCATACATACTCCTTAGTACATGATGATTTACCAGCCATGGATAATGATGATTATCGTAGAGGTAATTTAACAAATCATAAAGTTTATGGTGAAGGTATGGCTATTCTAGCAGGTGATGGATTATTGACCTATGCCTTTCAATTAATGACCGCTAATGAGACGGCTACAGCACAGGAAAAACTTGATGCCATCCAATGTGTGGCTACGGCTGCAGGCCTGAAGGTATGGTCGGAGGTCAAGCCTTCGATATGCTTAGTGAAGATAAACATATACCACTTGAGGAGTTAAAGGTTTTACACCGCGGAAAGACAGGGGCATTATTTAATGCATCTGTAGAATTAGGGCTCATCTTAGGCAATGCAGATAATGACACGAGGACAGCACTTATGGAATATGCAAATTGTTTAGGATTGTTATTCCAAATTACTGATGATATTCTAGATGTAACTGGTACTATTGAAGAATTAGGAAAAACACCTGGCAGTGATATTCGCCAACATAAATCTACCTATGTATCTCTACTAGGTTTAGATGAAGCTAAGAATCAAGCTTCTTTAGTTGGTAAACAAGCTCATGATGCACTAAACTCCGTTTCCTATGACACATCTATTTTGGCTGCTCTAATTGATTATCTTTTAGAACGCACTAATTAATTGTTACGACCTGTAGAAGGTATAAATAATGATTGATATATTACCACAAATAGCACACAACTACATAGCGCAAGCCGCATTTTGGGGTTGGTTTACTGCTCAAGCTATCAAATTTGTATGGCAACTAGTTCGGCATGGCAAATTTCGTCCAGAACGATTAGTGGGATCTGGTGGTTTCCCAAGTTCGCATACATCCTTTGTAATCGCTACAACTACAGCTATATATCTGAAAAACGGAGCTTCTGATCTCTTTATCCTATCCTTAGTATTCTCTATTGTAGTCATGTATGATGCATCAGGCGTACGATTAGAGGCTGGGCGCCAAGCTCAAATTCTAAACCAAATTGTAGATTATTTTACAAAGAAAAACATACCTGTTGTCATTACTCGTAAAGAGGCCTTAAAAGAGTTATTAGGACATACTCCAGTAGAGGTATTTGGGGGATTAATCCTCGGTATTATTGTAGCGTGTATTCAATTTTATTATATTTACAATGGTGTCATATGAGTAGTAAAGAACGTTTAGATATACTCCTCGTTAATCGAGGACTTTTTGAAAGTAGAGAAAAAGCAAAAGCTGCCATAATGGCTGGCCAAATCTTTATGGACACAACGCGTATTGATAAGGCAGGTACAAAAATACCTGTAGATGCAAATATCGTAGTAAAGGGCAACACATTACCTTATGTTAGTCGCGGTGGGCTAAAGCTGGAAAAGGCCATTCAAACATATCCCATCGATTTACAAGACGCTATTATGGTTGATATAGGTGCCAGCACTGGTGGGTTTACAGATTGTGCTCTACAAAATGGAGCAGCTAAAGTATTTGCTATCGATGTAGGCTATAATCAATTAGCTTGGAAGTTACGTCAAGACCCACGTGTTATCAACATGGAAAAGCAAAATATTCGCACTGTCACGCCAGAACAAATAGGTGAACTAGTTGACTTTATTTCCATAGATGTAGCATTTATCTCTTTAGATAAAGTATTACCTGTAGCTACTACATTGTTAAAAGATACAGGCTCCCTCGTTGCTTTAATTAAGCCGCAATTTGAAGCAGGCAAAGAAAATGTTGGCAAAGGTGGTATTGTGCGCAACCCGGAAATCCATAAAGAGGTTTTACATCGTATTTTACATGTTGCTTATGATTGTGGATTATACGTTCATGGATTAACTTTCTCACCAATTAAAGGTATGGAAGGTAATATTGAGTTTTTAGGTTATTTTAAAAAGTACGAAGAAGGGGCTTTAACCATTGATGATACTTTAATCGATACAGTGGTTACAGAGGCTCATTCATTATAGGAGATTACTATGCGTATCGGATTTTTCCCTAATATGGGGAAAAGCAATATTATGGCGGTTTTAAAAATGGCTGCACATATTTGTAAAGATGAAGGTATCGAAGTATTCTTGCCAGATGATCTCGAATCAGATGCACCTGCACGAGTACTTAAGATTCCTGAAACTCACATTTTAAGTCGTCCAGAAATCTTTAGACAAATAGATATTGCCTTTAGTTTTGGTGGTGATGGTACCATCATTCATTTGGCACGACAAATTTATCCATACAATGTACCTGTTTGTGGTATTAATCTTGGTGAGTTGGGTTTCTTAAACCAAATCGAAGTTCACCAAATGCAAAGTCATATTAAACGTATTGCCAACGGTGATTATAATATCGAGAAACGTGGACATTTATATGCCTATATTGACCGCAATAATGGTAATGAAGAAGAATTAGTACCTATCATTAATGAAATTGTTATTACCCGTGCGGAACCAGCTAAAATGGCACGTATCAATATGTCCATCAATAATCAACATACGCAAATGTATCCTTCTGATGGCTTGATCATTTCTTCTGCCACAGGCTCTACAGGATATAATCTATCTGCAGGTGGTCCTATTATGAAGCCTGATAATAGATCAATTATTGTGACTCCTGTAGCACCACATCTTATTCAAGGCGTTTCTCTTGTATTGGAAGAGCATGATACAATTCAAATCACCATGCCAGAACGAGAGCCTCAATTACATATCTGTATAGATGGTACATTTGACTATACGTTTACCAATAAAGAAACATTACATATAAGCTCCAATCCAGTATATTGCTTATTCGTACGTTTTAAAGATCAATGTTTCTTTGGTACATTATTTAAAAAATTAGCCTCTCGTCGTGACGAGTTGTTATAATACTAAAATCTCAAGTGGGGTGATTTTGTGATTAACATTAACAATGCTGTTCAGTTTCAACATTTAATCTGGGATCGAGTAATGAAGCACGCTAATGTTGTAGTAGATGCAACATGTGGTAATGGCCATGATTTATTATATCTAGCAGAGCGAGCAAAAAAAGGCTGTCATTTATATGGCATCGATATCCAAATGAAAGCTATTAATAGTAGCCAAGAGTTATTGCAGTCAAATGATATAGCTGAAGATGTGAGCCTAACATTTATCCATGACTCCCATGATCGTGCATTAGCTAATCAGTTAAAAGATGAAGTAATTGATTTAATGATTTTTAACCTAGGATATTTACCGGGTGGCGATCATCAAGTTATAACCAAACCGCATCAAACAATTGACGCTATAAAAGAGGGTTTAGAAAAATTATCTAAGTCTGGAGTTATCACAATTGTTGCTTACCCTGGAACAACAGAAGGGTTAGAAGAAATGCAGATCCTTAAATCGTATTTATCAGATTTAGAACAGAAATTGTATAATGTATGTCATTGGCATCCAATGAATCAAATAAATAATCCACCTGAGTTATTTATATTACAAAAACGATAAAAAGAAATATATCTTTATTCATTATGAATAAAAGTCATAAGAAACATGTAAAAGCCCCTTTATTAGGGGGCTTTTATTTTATCATAAGAAACATGTAAAAGCCCCTTTATTAGGGGGCTTTTATTTTATACATGCATAT
>NZ_QSDY01000018.1 GCF_003463825.1 Veillonella sp. AM51-8BH | reverse complement strand
CTATTAATAAAATAATAGGAAAAATGTTAATTTTATTTGTTTTTTATTTACGGTATTTCCCTATTTTGTTATAATGAAAAAACTGTAAGAATAGATATAATACAAGTATATACGTGAGTAAATTTAGGAGGTGTTAGCTTGTTACAAGATTTACTATCTGAGGATAATGTATCTTTTCATTATCCCGCAGAAACGTGGGAAGAGGTAATTCGTCACGGTGGTCAACTTATGGTTGATGCAGGTTTTACTGATCCATCTTATACAGAGGCTATGGTAGAGGTTGTACGTGAAATGGGGCCATATATTGTATTGGCACCAGGTCTTGCTATGCCACATGCTCGCCCGGAAAATGGGGCAAAACGTGTAGGTACTGCTTTAGTAACCTTAGAAAAACCATTAAACTTTGGTAGCCCTGATAACGATCCGGTTTCTGTTGCATTATTCTTATGTGCTCCTAACAAGGATGAACATATTCAATTGTTGACTGATATTGCTACGTTATTTGAAGATGACGAGTTTTTAGATGCAGCCGTTGATTTTGAAAGTATTGAAGATGTACAAGAATTCTTGGCAGAGCGTTTAGAAGATCAAGAATACGTTTAGGAGGAGGCAAGTATGATTTCTGTATTAACTGTATGCGGTAATGGCATTGGTTCTAGCTTGATGCTAAAAATGAAAATTGAAGAGATTTGTGCTGAAAATGGTATTGATGCACAAGTTGAATCTATTGATTTTAATGCTGCACAAGGCCGTAAAGCAGACCTTATTGTAACCGTAAAAGAGTTAGCTGAACAATTTGAAGACAAGAATGTCGCTATTGTTCGCAGCTATATCAATAAAAAGAAAATCACTGAAGATATTCTTGATGCATTGAAACAAGCAGCTCAATAAAATGTAACAACTATATATAGGAGGTAGTGCCATGGAAATGGTATTAGAGTTCTTACGCGATGTGCTGTCTCAACCAGCACTTTTGATTGGTATTATGTCATGTATAGGTTTAATTGCCTTGAAACGTCCGTTTCATAAGGTAATGACCGGTACATTAAAACCTATTCTTGGCTACTTGATGCTCGCAGCCGGTGCAGGTGTTATCGTTAATAACCTTGATCCACTAGGTAAGATGATTGAGCATGGCTTCCACATTACTGGCGTTGTACCAAACAACGAAGCTATTGTAGCTGTAGCGCAAAAGGTACTTGGTGTTGAAACGATGTCTATTCTCGTTGTAGGCTTATTGATGAACTTATGTATTGCTCGTTTCACCAAGTTCAAATATGTGTTCTTAACAGGTCATCATAGCTTGTTTATGGCATGTCTTATGTCTGCCGTACTTGGTACAGCAGGTTTATCTGGTATGGAACTCATCCTTGTAGGTGGTTTCTTGATGGGCGCTTGGTCTGCTATCTCTCCAGCAATCGGTCAAAGTTATACATCCAAAGTTACAGACGGTGATGAAATTGCTATCGGTCACTTTGGTAGCTTAGGTTACTATTTATCTGCTTGGGTTGCTAAATATGTAGGTAAAGCAGATGATAGCACAGAAGATATTGAAATCCCTGAAAAATGGGGCTTCTTGCGTGACTCTACATTATCTACTGCATTGACTATGATCGTATTCTATTTGATTGCAGCTATTGCAGCAGGCTCTGAATTCGTATCTACTTTATCTGGTGATATGAGTCCTTACTTATATGCTGTTATGAGTGCTATGAACTTTGCTGTAGGCGTAACAATCGTATACTCTGGTGTACGTATGATCTTAGGCGATTTGATTCCTGCCTTCCAAGGTATTGCTACAAAAATTATTCCTAATGCCATCCCAGCTGTAGACTGTGCTGTATTCTTCACATATGCTCCAACAGCTGTAGTATTAGGCTTCCTTAGCTCCTTCATCGGGGGTATTATCGGCATGCTTATCCTTGGTGCTGTAGGTGGTGTATTGATCATTCCTGGTCTTGTACCTCATTTCTTCTGTGGTGCAACAGCAGGCATTTATGGTAATGCTACAGGCGGCCGTCGTGGTGCTGCAGTAGGTGCATTCCTTAATGGTTTGGCGATTACCTTCTTACCAGCATTGGCATTGCCAGTTCTTGGTCAATTAGGTTTCCAAAATACAACATTTGGTGATGCAGACTTTGCAGTAATGGGTCTTGTATTAGGTCATGCATTCGAATGGATCGGTATGGCTGGTATCTATGGTATCGTAGCCATTGCAGCTCTTGTACTTATTATTCCAAACTTTATTAAAACAAAAGGTAAAGTTATTAACTACGTAGAAGAGGAGTAATGAAAACAACTGAGCAACATAGTAATGTTGTAGTTAGATATGTATTTCTGGCCATCGGTGCAATCAGTTTTGCTCTCGGTACAGCAGGTATCGTACTACCACTGTTGCCAACAGTTCCGCTTTATATGCTAACATTATTTTGTTTAGCTCGAGGATCGGAACGCTTTCATAACATGTTCTTAGAATCTAGTTTATATCAAAAGACTGTTGGTGCTTATGAGCGCGATAAAGCGTTGACGTTGCGGACAAAGTTGTCCATTCTCTTATCGGTTAGTACAATAATGGCAATTGGTGCCTATTTTAGTCAAAATATGCCCATTGCACTTGGTGTTATGGCCTTTGTATGGATTGGTCATGTTATAGCATTAGTCTTTATTGTAAAAACAAAAAAATAAAGAATTATCTTTGATAATTCTAAATATAGCCTTGTAAGTTAGACTGCGTTGGTTTAACTTGCAAGGCTTATTTTATTATAAAATCAATCATACATAGAGTAGATTGTGTAATGAATGGATTTTAATGAATAGAGCGCTATATATTACTGAAATTGTCTTATGTGGATTACAAATAGTAGAAACTTATATTTTTAAAGAAAAAATGAATTATTACAAAATTGAATTTGACAATGAATATCAACAATTATACTATGATAACTGTGTATATAGTAATTTATATAGTATTTGTGTATATGGTGATCGTATGAATCCACATAATCATGCAATGTCACATGCAGGGACGTCTATATCGAGACATAAGGTGTTTGATGGTATCGATTTAATGTTCCTTGATGTGAAGCAAGAAACGATTCAATTTTATGCTAAATCACATACGAAGACATTTGCCATAAATCATTGTGAAGAGGGGCGTATAGAGTGTAAGTTTACCTCTGGTGAATATTTATATATGGGGCCAGGGGATATGTCTTTAGGCTGGCATATTAGCTCTAATTATCAACATGAAAATTATTTCCCTACTAAGCTTTTTAAAGGAGTTGTATTATTAGTAGATGTTGAAAAAGCTCAGCCTATTTTAGATACTCTTGTTACTGAGACCCGTATTGATTTAACTCAGCTAGCAAATCGATTTTGTGAGCAATCTGAATTTGGTATGATGATGGAAGAGACGGAATCTGTTCGCCAGATTTTTTCTAGCTTATATAAAGTGCCTGATCAAATTAAAGGGCACTATTTTAAATTAAAAGTTATTGAAACTTTCTTATTATTATCTATTATTTCTACAACTAATCATGAAAAGAGAAGCTCCTATCGTAAACAACAAGTAGATATTGTAAAAGCTGTTAATGAATATATATCTACACAGTTTATGAAACGGATAACCATAGATTCCTTGTCTGACCAATTTGATATTCCTACATCAACATTAAAGCGTTGTTTTAAAGGGGTATATGGTACGACAATCCATCACTATTTAAAGGAATGTCGTATTAATGCAGCTAAGCACTTGCTTCAAGAGTCAGATCAATCTATTTTAGAAATTGCTAATGCCGTAGGCTACGAGAATGGTAGTAAATTTACTAGTGCATTCAAAGAGGCCACAGGTGTAACGCCTAGTGCTTATCGTAAAGTATAAATACCTTCAAACTAAACCAAGACATGCATTATAGTATTAGTAATATTTAAAATATAAGTGTTTAAGGTCTAGAACTAGTAGGTTATAAAAACTTAATATTGTCCGAAATGTATATTTTTGGTCTTTTCGGAGTAGATATGCAAGATACACTTTGCTAACATTAAAATGTAAATGATATTCAATGTCATTATGTGTTGCTGAAGTGTATCTTTTTTATTTTGTGTATGAGATACAAAACATATGGTTAGTTAGAAATTGAGGAGGGCACAATGAACCGGTGGGGACATGCAAAACGTAGCATTATTCTGTCTAGTGCAGTTGCCTTGTGGCTTAGTGCACCGCTTGTAGTGTGGGCGGGGAATGCGACTGTTACTACGGATGTTGTTCATGTCAAAGGTACATGGGCAGAAGAAGAAGCAAAATTGAACTCACAGCAAGTGCAAATCATTACCAAGAAAGAGATTGAAAAGAAACAGGCGAAGTCCGTCGAAGATATAATATTTACTCAAACAGGTGTATCTAGAACCGTTGATGCTATGGGCCGTGTTGGTGTATCCATCCGTGGTGCCGAAGCGCGTCACACATTAATTCTTGTAGATGGTCAACCCGTACTCGGCGATTTTGATAAGTACTCTGGTGCAGCAGACGAAGTCCAACGGCTAGGTACAGAAAATGTTGAACGTATAGAAGTTATTCAAGGTGCTGCCAGTGCTAAATACGGCTCTGATGCTATAGGTGGTGTAGTTAATATCATCACTAAAAAGGCGCAAAAGAAACCATCTTTGCAATTAAATGCAGAAGGTATGCGTCGTAAGAGCGATGGCGATGCGTTCCCATTCCAAAACTTTTTCATTCGTGCCGACTCTGGTCAAATGGGGAAATTAAAGGTCGGTTTATCTGGTAGTAAACGTGATCTTATGCCTGTTTTAGCATCCGTTAAACGTCGTGACTCCGGTATGGCTTTTGATTATGCTAAGCATAACTTCAAACCAAATGTACTTCGTTACTATGGTGATGCGGCAGATATTGGTCTTGTAGCAACTTATAATGCAAACGATAAAAATAAATTTGAAATGCGTCTCAACCGTTATACAGAAGATCTTGTACGCGATGTTAAACACTCTGACTCCGACTTAGAGCCACAACAACATTTCAAACGTACTGCGGACCGTAATACAGCAAACTTACAATGGTCCTCTCGAGCTGGTAAAAGCGACTGGACAGTTGAAACTAACTACTCCCGCATCAAAGAAAATGACGTAGCCCTCATTAGTTATACTGGTCGTTCAGCTTATGAAGGCTCCAATGAGTTACGCTATATCGATAATATCGATCACCGTCAATTAGACATTCGAGCTAATGCAAACACACAGCTCAATAAAAATCATCTGCTTAGCTACGGCGTGAGCTATGCTCGTGAAGAAGGCTCTGGTAGCCGATTAAAGAGCTCCCCTAATACAAGCACAATGTACATCGATCCATGGGATTACGATAAGAGCTTGCTAGTGGATAAACTTGACCGTCTTGTAAGACGTAAAGGCGATAACAGTATTAAGGTATATTCTCACATCCATGACTACAAATTCATCAATTCCGGTGGTGGCATGCCCCAATGGGATATGGATTATGAATACTATGGTGCTGAAACAGATGCTCAAAAACCAGGTATTACATACGATGACTATATAAATTATGGTTTATCTGAAAGCCGATTAAGTGATTGGTCTAGTACATCCCCTAACAATCAACCTGTAACGGATGAGTTTAAAGCTCGTTATAAAGCTTTAGAAGATCGTTTAAAAGCAGAAAATCCTGTATTATCTGCTACACGTGCCAACATCGTAGGTGACTACTTTAAATATGGCGAGTCTAACGATCCAGAAATGCGTAAAAAAGCGCCTAAGTTAAATGGTAAAGCTTTCTTAGAAGAGTACCGTAATCGAGACCAACGATTGACTACTGGTAGCGGTTCAATCCGCAAGTTAAACGCTTATATTTCTGATACTTGGCAAGTAAATAAAAACTTAACATTATCTCCGATTCTTCGCTTTGATAATAGTAGCTTGTTTGGTTCTAACTTATCTGCTTCCTTAGGTATGACCTATAACGTAAATGGTAATACACACCGTAGATTTAAAGCCAATGTAGGTACTGGTTATACAGAGCCTGGTATGGGTGAATTGTGGTATAACTGGGAAATGTACGCGTCTAACCCTGTAGGGATTGGTGTAGCGAAACTCGGTTGGTATTGGGCTGGTAACCCTAATTTAAAACCTGAAAAGTCTGTCAATTTTGACATGAGTTTAGAAGGGGAAAATAAGAATACTTATGCTCGCGTAGGCGTATTCCATAACCGCATTAAGAACTATATGTCTGTGTACTTTACAGGGGACTTCATGGACTTTGCACCATACCTCAAAGGCGATGCGAAGTACCAACGGGCCCCAGATATGATTTACAGCTTTAAAAATATTGGTAAAGCCGAAATCACAGGTGTTCAAGCGGAAGTACAACAAAAATTCGGCAAATATTGGTCTGGTAAGTTAGGTTATACATACTTGCATGCCATCAATAAGAGCGATCCAAGTATGCCTCGTCAATTGCTTGATAAACCAATGCACAAAGTTGACATCGGCATTACTTATGACAATCCTAAATCCGGTTGGAATGGTTCCATCTGGGGTGATTACTATATCAACATGCTTGATAGTAATACCCTTAACAATGGCGGTAACTACTGGCCAGATATCTTGTCTGGAGATGCAGGCGTTTATAATAAACAAACCTATGAAAAGAAAACATTTGGCATTTGGAACGTAATGGTTCAAAAACGATTCAATAAAAATGCCATGATGTACTTTGGTATCAACAACATCTTTAACCATCGCGATGATGATCGTGCTACACAAGAACGGGTATACCGCGTGGGCGTTAACCTTAAATTCGGTGGCGGCGACAGCAGCAAAACTACAGCAATCGGCAAATCTAAGGATGGTACAACTGTTAATGCAGTAGGGGTCAATACACCTAATGGCGCTAATGGCGAAGTAGTAAACGGTGAATCTGGTGTACAAAATGTAGCAGATGTAGTTCGTTTAACTGACTTTATTCGTTCTGATTTTGATACCACAAAAGAACGTGGTGTTACATTAGTTGGCGACTACAGAGCGCGTTGGATGGCACATGACGGTTCTAACAGACCTCAATCTCCATTTAGAGCTAACTCCGCTATTGGTTCTGCAAAAGCGAATATGTACGATGCTAATCGTCATAGCTTTGAACAACGCTTACGACTTGGCTTCGATGCACGTCTTAATGAGTTTACAAACCTCAAAGTCATCGGTAGTGCGACTGGTATGAGTGGTG
The DNA here is from genome assembly GCF_003463825.1 of Veillonella sp. AM51-8BH. GTDB lineage: Bacteria > Bacillota > Negativicutes > Veillonellales > Veillonellaceae > Veillonella. Next base: position 23,810 of record NZ_QSDY01000018.1, on the reverse strand, counting down.
TAGATACAAGCTGGACTCAATCTGATTCTAAAGGCTTTAACCATCAACGACTCGATACAGTGGATCTCACGAGACGCGTTAAAAAATGGGACGTATCTGTGGGCCGCTTAACAGAGCCTATGGGTGCGAGTGGCTATTGGTTCGGTCAATCTTATGATGGTGTTCGTGCCGTTTGGAACGGTCATGACTCTCAAGTTCGTATTGGTGTTGGTACTTTCAAACATAGTACAGGTATCACTGATTCTGCCTATACTCACGCAGTACATGAAGTTATCTACAGACCGCCAACAGCGGCTGAGTTAATCGGTATTAATCGCGATGAATTCCCATACGATATTGAAAGTGCTACTAAAACAGGTTCTGATGGAGAGAAAAAATCTAGTGAAGATACAGCTGCACCAGATAGCCCTAATGGTATTTATGATTCTACTTATAAAGGTAAGACAGATAGCATTTACTTCTATCAACAACTGAAAGAATTGCAAGCTGAATATGAAGCTTATAAAGAAACCTTGGATTTAAGATGGAGTAATCCAAATCGCGATCAAGAGCTTGAAAAGGCAAATGCTAAGCTCGTAGAAACACAACAAAAACAAGCTCAAGTGATGAGCCGCTTACAAGATATTCTTGCTAAGGCATACCCTACAGATATGGCTGAGAAGAAATTCTCCCTCGATATTCCATCTGGTGGTTATGCAATGTATGAAATCACTAATAAGAATACAGGGGAAAAACTCTATAAGACTGGGGACATTATGTATAATGTGAACTCTTCTTTATACCCTGAATACTTAAAAGAAAAGGCTAAAGGTCTTATCGTATCTGCTGATAATAAAGATGCTTTAGTAAACCCTAAAGCCTATGTTGAAAAACATGGTGACGAGATCAATCAATCTGTAGCAGAAATTGCTAAATATAATGCTACAGATAATTGGAGCAACTATAACAATAGTGAGCTTGATGTGGTTTGGGTTAAACAGCCAGATGGCACGTTCAAACAATCCTATGATTACTATGGACAACCATCTAGTGATTATGAGTTCACTGGTTACTTAGGTGCTAAAACGTATAAATACGATAGTGGTAGCTATGTATTTAGCGATTTTGATGCTAAAGATGCGATTTACAAAAAGAACTTTACAATGTCCTCCAATGATTGGGGTGAAGGTAGTTCTTACTATGGTTGGGGCATGCCAAATGCATTGTTCAATTATATGTATAATCTTGAAAAAGTTGTACATGATGCAGAATCTGAAAATAAATTACCTCGTGAAGCAATAGGTAAAATCATCGGTAACTTGATTCGTACAGAAGGTGTGGTTCTTGAAAAAGACAATGTACCAGCGATTGATAAAGCTGCCTTTGTTCAATACAAGAAACAAATAGGCTCTCGTCTTGGGTTACAAGCGTGGTATTTACGCTCCTTTGGCGGTAAAACGCATACATACCTAAATGCAAATGGCAACGGTAATGATGAATATAGCTTCTCCAATGTAGCTCATGTATTCGGTATTGGCGCTAAATATCAATTAGGTGCGAATGCATCTGTTACCGTTGATTACGGCCAAAACCGTTCCAACTTGGGCCGTTATTTAAATGGTAACACTGTATATCAACACGAACGTGGCACAGCCGACTTTGCTCTTAAAGGTCATCAAATGGGTGGTACACCACACTTCTGGATGGCTCGTCTAGATATTGGTCGTGCCGACCTAGATATTCCTAAATCTTGGAATGCGTTCATCGATTACAAATACTTTGAACATGGCTCCTTCTTTGGTGGCAATGGTACTGGCGCAGTACCGGATCGTTATCTCGACGGTATTCGCAGCTTTACATTCGGTGCTGGCTATGTGCCTCGCAAGGATTTACTCCTTGAAGCATTCTACACATTCGATGCGAAGGGCACTAATAAACGAGATACGTTATATGGTAGTGAAAGCTTTAAGTTGGGCGATTATACAAGAATTCAAGGGACCTACAGGTTCTAATGTTCAGTCTGTAAACAGGCAGAAAGGTTACTAATATGGAAAACTTAAATTATGTCATTCACTTGTTTCATAGCGGCGGATATGTAATGTATCCATTATTACTCTTGTCTTTCGTGGTTATCGCTATCGCTGTAGAACGAGCTTTCTACTATCGCAAATATGCCGGTAAAACCTTTATGGTTACTCATGCAGTCAATGAACTAGCAAAATTACAAAATTGGACAGAAATTGAAAAAGTAATCAAAGAAAACCCATCTATTGCGAGCCGTATTGCAGAAGCAGGTTTACATAATGCTTCTAGCGAGGAAGCTATGAAAACAGCCTTTGCTGACCAAATGGGTGTAGACGCAGTAGGCTTCCGTAAATATATGGACTACCTCAGTGCAACAGTAACAATCTCCCCATTGTTAGGTTTGCTTGGTACTGTAACAGGTATGATTGGTTCTTTCAGTATCCTCGACTCCGGTGCGGGCGCATCTGCTATCACTGGTGGTGTTGGTGAGGCCCTTATCGCTACAGCGTCCGGTTTGTGTGTAGCCATCATGCATTCATTGTGTACACATTCTTTAGCCATCGTTTAGATTCTATTATTAATCAAATTGAAGGTATGTGCGTGAGTATCGTTAGTGCTAAGCGAGAAGGGTGGAAATGATTATGAACTTACAAAGCTTTCGTATGAAAACAAAGCCTGAATTCATGATTATCCCAATGATTGATATTATCTTCTTCTTGTTGGTATTCTTCATGATGAATAGCTTACAAACAGTGGCTCAAAAAGCATTATCTGTACAATTACCACAAGCTACTAGTGCATCTGCACCGGCTCAGTTACCAGTTGTATTTACACTTGATGCGGAAGGGCATATTACAATTGATAACAATCCAATGAGTATTGATCAAGCAGAAGCTATGATTAAACAACGGATTCAAGAAAATCCTAACGCTAGTGTTATCTTACAAGCCGACAAACGTGCAGCTCATGGTCAAGTAGTAGCGATTATGGATATGCTAAAACAATCTGGTGTTAAACGCTTGGCGATTGCAGCTGAACAGAAAGGATAACTATGGGACTAGGCATATCATGGAAAAAAGCAGCCATTATATCCGCCATAGTTCATCTTATTGCTCTATTTATTGCCGTAATCTTTTTCGTAGTGGTTCCAGCAATTCAAGACATGGAAACTTATGAAATCGACCTCACACAAAGTGTGCTCGATGATGGCGGCAGTGGTCATGCTGGTGGCGGTGGAGGAAATAGATCTGATCTATTCCCTAAACCACTATCAGCTGATGAAGTGGCGGCAAGAACAAAGGCTGTTGTAGCGAATATTGATCCATCTACTGCAACAGATATTCCTGATGCAGTAGATGTACCCCCGAAAGGCGGCGAACATAAAGGTAATACCTCTGGTGATAATTCCACAGGTGGTTCCGGCCCCGGACATGGTGGCGGCTCTGGCGGTGGAAACGGTACAGGTGATGGCACTGGCAATGGTGATGGCCAAGGTCAGGGGAATGGTAAGGGTGACGGCACTGGTAAAGGTGACGGTCATGGTACAGTGAAAGCGGCCTTTGATACGGAGGGATTCCGTGCAAGAGTGCAAGACAATGCACAAATGCCTTCCATGGCTTTAAAAAGAAAATTACAAGGCGATGTGACTGTACAAGTAACACTTGATACAAATGGTAGTCTTATTGGACAAAGTATCATATATTCTACAAATGAAATATTCAATGATGCAGCAATGTCTGCCGTAGTGGCCGCAACACCATATAAAAATCCAACAGGCGAAGATATCGATATCAAGGTACCAGTTGAGTTTAGAGGTCACGAATCCTCTGATGATGAGGAAGAATAAAAGTATCTATGTAATAGATCTATTTTAGTAATATACTCATCCAAGAATTAAAGGAGCTAATTATGAAATCCATTATTTTATATTCTTCCCTCACGGGAAATACAAAAAGGGTGGCGGAAGCAATGGCTTCCGTAATGCCTGAAGGTACACCTTGCGTTCCTGTAAAAGAAGCGCCTCAGAATTTAGCTGATTATGACACAGTTTTCGTAGGCTTCTGGGTAGATCGTGGTACAGCCAATAAAGAGGCCGCAAAATTGATTGAAACCTTAACAAATCCTAACATCGTATTCTTTGCTACATTAGGTATGTATGCAGATTCTGATCATGCTCGTGAAAGTATTGAAAAAGCATCTGAATTACTACAAAATAAAGAGTCCCTTGTAGATGGATTCGTATGCCAAGGTAAAATTGATTCGAAAGTCATCGAAATGATGTATAAAATGTTCCCACCTGGATCTGCTCATGGTCAAAGCCCTGAACGCGACGCCTTACATAAAGCGGCTGAAACGCATCCAGATGAACAAGACTTTGCAAATGCAAAAGAATTTACAAAATCTGTACTTGCAAAGTTGCAAGCCTAAACTGAAAGGGGATTGGAGTATGAGTTTAGCAAGTTTCTTTGAATCCATTCCGGAGAAACAACGCAATCTACAATTAGGTTTAGAATGCGATAATCCGATGAGTGGTGCATTCCCTCATAAACGGGTTGTTCATGCAGGGCTAAATGGTACCTTAGTTTCTCCAAAGGAAACACAAGCCGTTTGGGATACCTTAATGAATGGCACTCCTAAAAAGGGTGAAATGCAATGTGCCTATATTCACATTCCGTTTTGTAAGACTAAATGCACATATTGTGGTTTCTTCCAAAACGGTACGAGTCAAAACGTGGAAGATCAATACATTGATGGTCTTATCAGTGAATTAAAGCTCGCTAGTGAGCGTCCAAGATTAAAAGATGGATTAATCCACGCCGTATTTATCGGCGGAGGCACACCAACATCGCTATCTCCAGCAAACTCTGAACGATTGCTAAAAGCAGTTAAAGAATATTTGCCACTAGCTAACGATTACGAGCTTACCTTAGAAGGCCGTATTCACGATTTGATTCCTGAAAATCTCGATGTGTGGATGGCAAACGGCGTAAACCGCATGTCTATTGGTGTACAATCTTTCAACACAGAAGTTCGTCAAATGGTGGGCCGTCTAGATACGAAAGAAACCGTATTAGAACGGTTGGCTGCGTTGAAAGCCTATGGTCAATGCTCTGTTGTTATCGACTTAATCTATGGTTTGCCTGGTCAAACTATGGAAGTTTGGGAACAAGATTTAGCTGACTTAGTAAGCTCTGGCGTAGATGGTGCTGACCTATATCAATTAAACGTATTTGATGGCAGTGATCTTAATAAAGACATTGAAAAAGGTAAGGTGCCAGCTGCTGCGACAACGGCTATGCAAGGGGATATGTTCAAATTCGGTCGTAAGTACCTTGATGAACGTTCCTATCGCCGATTGAGCGCAGCTCACTGGAGTGCTAATAATCGTGAACGTAGCTTGTATAATATCTTGGCTAAAGCGGGCGTGCCAATGTTCCCATTTGGTAGCGGTGCCGGTGGTAATGTGGATGGGTACGGCATGATGTTACATCGTGCATTAAAGCCATACGAAGATATGGTTAGTCGCGGTGAAAAACCATTCATGGCACTTATGAAACAAAGTGAGTTACAACCTGTCGTAAATCAAGTGGTAAGCCAACTTGAACAAGGGTTCCTCAATATTATTAGTTTGGTAACACTAGATCCAAGACTAGAAGAATTAAACTGGCTCTATAAATTATGGGAAGAACGTGGTCTTGTAGCTTACAATGGTTTACTTTATAAATTGACTGCAGCTGGTGAATTCTGGACTGTAAATCTTACACAAAGTACCTTGGAGGCTGTGGAGTATATCATGACTGGTAAAAACTCCTTCGCTATGGAAGCGGTGGCCGCCCAAGATACGAAAACAACGTCTAAAGGTAATCCTAACCAAGAGGTACGTGGTATTGGTCAAGGTAAAGCTAATATTTCCGTACCAACAGATGAAGACTCTGAAGCACAACGCAAGGAAGCCCTTATAGCTAAGGCAAAAGCAGAAATTGCGAAAAGTGGTGCATCTGGTGAGTCAGCAGAGCGAATGGTACAGGCTATGTACAATTTGAGTGCTGATGAAATTGAATATATGATGGAACGTATGATGTCTTAACCTGTTATATTACACCTTATATCTAACAACCTTTCTCACATACAACATATACTAAATAAGACAAACTACGTGACATACAGTACACTTTGTACTACAAAGTAGCCCCAGACCATGGTCTGGGGTTTACTTTTTATAAGGTGAAAGGTATTCTGTAACTATAAGAAGTAATATTGTTGTATGAATAGTTATGTTTTCGGAGTCAGGAGATTAGTATGAGTACATTTCCTCAAAAACATATAGATATTGTTGGCATAGGTGCCAGTACATTAGATCGATTTATCGTCGTCGATCATTATCCTACAGGCCGTGAGGTACAACAAGTCGTATCGTCTACTACAGATGGTGGTGGGCCAGTGGCTACAGCACTAGCGGTGGCAGGAAAATATGGTGCCCGTACCGCTATGATTGATAGCATTGGTGATGACATGGTAGGTCGTCATATATTAGATGACTTTGAAAAATACAATGTTAATACAGAGGCAATTCAAGTTGAACGCGGTGCTAAGAGCGGTGTGGCAACAATCCTCGTAAAACAGAGTACTGGTGAGCGTGCTGTATTTTTTGAACGGTCTACTGCAACTGAGCCTGAGTTTTTAGATACCCATAAGCAGCTCATAGGATCTGCCTATATTCTGCATATCAATGGTCGACATCGCCAACTCATGCGCTCTGCTATTGCCGTTGCAAAAGAGGTAGGCACTATTATTTCTTTAGATGGTGGTGCTCAGCGTTACGATGAAGACATGAAGCCTATTACAGAAGCCAGTCATATCGTTATCGTAGCTCGTGATTATGCAGAAAAATATACGGGCACAACTAATCTAGAAGATGCTTGTCGTATCATTCATGAACGAGGTGCATGTATTGCAGGTGTTACAGATGGTGCTAATGGCAGTTATTTTGTATGGCCTGATGGAACATTTTATCGATGTGAACCATTTACTCAAGCTACCGTAGTAGATACAACGGGGGCTGGGGATAGCTTCCATGGGGCTTTTTTAGCTAATTTAGTGCATACAATTAATCATATGAAGGGGCAAGACACAACTTCGACGACTAAGCATGACCGTGCATCTATACATGCTGTAGAGTTGCTCAAAGCTTGTGCGCATTCCGATTTAGAGAAGGCTGCTATTTTTGCATCTGCAGTAGCTTCTTTAAATACACAAGGCATAGGCGGGCGCAGTCCACTACCAACGTTAAAGTCAGTGCAGGAACTAATAGGATAGGACTATAGTTATGTGGAAAAATACTTCAAAAAATCAAGTTCAGCAATATATGCAACAAAATCCTTATCGCCTATTAGCCCTTAGCTTTTTGGCTACCATGACTATAGGGACGATATTACTCATGTTGCCCATATCAAATGCTCAAGGCCATAGTACAACGCTTGTAGATGCAGCTTTTACCGCAGTATCTTGTGTTTCTGTAACTGGATTGTCAACAGTAGATACCTATCATCATTGGTCCTTGTTTGGCAAAATCGTCATGGTAATCCTTATCCAATTAGGTGGTTTGGGGATTGTTTCCTTTACCACTATTATTGCTCTAGTATTAGGGCGACGGGTAGGTCTGAAAAATCGCGTGCTTTTGTCAGAGGATGTAGGGCAAGATGGTATGAAAGGGCTTCTACACATTACGAAGAAGCTAACCATTTATACCTTCTGTGTCGAAATAATTGGGGGTATTATCTATACTATTCAGCTATATCCCTATATTGGTGATGCTGCTTTATATACGGGGATTATGCAATCTATTTCCAGCTTTTGTAATGCAGGATTTATATTCTTTGATAATGATTTACCTTATGCTATGGTGGGTGATGTATTATTTAATATGAATACAATGGCCCTTATTGTAATAGGTGGTTTTGGTTATCTCCCGACTTTTGATATTTGGTCGCATCGCAAGCTACGACGATTTGTAGATTTAAAACTACATACAAAAATAATGTTAGTTGGTACAACGGCGCTCATCCTTTTAGGAACTATTATTTTCTTGGGGGTTGAGTGGGCGAATCCCAAAACGTTTGGCCCTTTACCTATATGGAACAAGGTCATGGCATCCCTGTTTCAATCGATTACACCTCGTACAGCGGGTATTGCAACTGTAGATTATAATGATTTACATCCAATTACACTGTTTATTACCATCATTTTTATGTTTATTGGGGCAGGTCCTAACTCTACAGGGGGCGGTGTTAAGATTAGTACTATTGCCGTCGCTTTTCTAGCAGCGCGTACATTATTTAATAACCGTCCTGATACAGAGGTTTTTGAACGTCGTATTTCGTTGATTACTGTACTTAAGGCAAATGGGATAATCTTTTTATCTATCCTTTTTGTTTTATTTGCTACTTGTTATTTGGCTTGGGATGAGCCATATGACTTTATTCGACTGCTTTTTGAGGTAACTTCTGCCTTTGGGACCGTAGGTCTTACAACGGGTATTACACCTGATTTATCTGAAAGTAGTAAATGGGTGTTGATGCTTGTTATGTTTGCGGGGCGTGTAGGGGTTATGACTGTTATTGGTACATGGGCGCTAAGAACGGCACCGACTAAACCAATTAGCTATGCAGAAGAGCGTGTATTGTTATAAAAATAGATTAGATTGAATATAAAAGGGAGCATATATGAAACATAAAACGATAGCAGTAATAGGTCTTGGTCAATTTGGTGGCACTGTTGCCAAGATGTTAGCTTCCATGAAGCATGAGGTATTAGGTGTAGATATTGATCCAGAAGTTGTACAGAAAATTTCGCCATTTATAACACATGCTATAGTTGCAGATACAACCGATGAAGAGGCAATCAAAGAATTGGCCCTAAGCCAGTTTGATATGGTTATTGTGGCTATAGGTGGAAATCTTCAAGCTAATTTAATGACAGCTATGCTTCTTAAAGAATTAAATGCACCTAAAATTGTGGCCAAGGCTGAAAATAATATACAAGGCAAAATGCTTCATAAAATAGGTGTAGATCAAGTGATTTACCCTGAATACGATATGGCATTACGCCTTGTACAGTTTTTAACTAGAGACCATGTGATGGATTATTTACAACTATCTAAAAACATTAGTCTCATAGAAATTAAGGTGCCAACATTCTTGGTAGGGTCTAACTTAAAGGATTCTAATTTGCGTGAGAAATATAATCTTAATGCAGTAGGCATAAGACGTGGTGAAGATTTAGAAGTTCCACCAAACCCAACTACCATTCTCGGTGAAGATGATAAATTATTAGTAATTGGGAATAATTCTGATTTAGATGCATTAACGGTGTAGTAAGTATACGAAAGAGATATAATTATATCGAAAAAATGTGATACAATAAAAATAGAATTCAGTATAGGCCATACGTATTCGTATGGCCTTTTTAGATAGAAATGAAGGTTAGTATGACAGAAGAACAATACATAACGGCGCTGACCAATAACCCCCATGGAATTCGGAATATTCCAAACCCTACAGAAGCAATGCAACTTACCTGCGTAGCTCAAAATGGCATGTTGTTGCAATACATTAAAGAACCTACCGAAAAGGTTATTGAAACGGCGCTTTCACAATCACCACGAGCCATACAATTCGTGGAACATCCTACAGAAGAACTATTACAGGCCTTGGTGGAAAAAGATTGGGCTGTTTTAGAATATATCGACAACCCATCTGATGCAGTTGTTCAATGTGCACTCGATCAATCTGGGTGGGCTATTCGCTATATTGCAAATCCATCTGAAGCACTGCAGTTAGAAGCTGTAAAGTCTAACTACGATGCTTTGCAATATATTAAGGAGCCTAGTGAAGCCGTACAATTGCAAGCGGTTAAAGAGAATTACTTGGCATTACGTTATATTGATGAGCCTAGCGTAGCCGTATTAGAAGCAGCAGTTAAACAAGACTCTCAAGCGATGCGACAAATTACAAAACTTACAAAGGATTTGGCATTGCACCTATTTGGTGTAAGTGCTGCCACACTAGGGTATATACCAAATAATTTAGGTGTCACTGTGGACGAAATTAAATCGATCATCATTAGTGCCATCTCTAGTGATACAGCTGATGAAGACTATATTCGTGAATTGATTAACAACCAAGCTATCGGTGGTCGCCAATCTAAATGGCATATCGACTTATTGTCACTTATAGACGCTTATGGAACTAGGGCTGTTAAGAAAATTGCAGTCAGTGAATATTTGAAGTATTAGAAATGGAGACACAATGAACTTTATAGATACAATGGCAAGTGTAGAATTAGTGCTTGCTGCTAATCAAGTGCCTTTGCTCGTTGGTGAAACGGGCATTGGTAAAACATCTCTTGCGGCACGCGTAGCTACTGTGCATGATTGGGAATTGGTAACCATTGATGGAAATCTTTTAAAAGAAGGTGAAATTGGTGGTTTACCAACTGTAGAATCTGTAACACATACAGATGGTCGTGGTAACACACATTCTGTAAAGACCACAGTGTATGCTGTACATCATACGTTGGAACATGTGGCTCAAGCTGTGGATAAAGGTCGTCAAGTATTACTATTTATCGATGAAATTAACCGTGCTGAACATGCAGTACAACAGGAGTTAATGAATCTTATCTTGAATCGTGAAATCAATGGCTTTTCTTTAAGTGATCAAGTGCGTATCATCGCCGCTATGAACCCTGAGGATTCTTTTGACTACCAAACTATCGACATGGACCCGGCACAACAAAACCGCTTTGTATGGCTCTATATGAATGCTGATTATATGCAATGGATTGACTGGGCTATAAGTGCTGGTATTGAGGAAAAAGTTATCGAATTCATTTCTTCCTATCCAGAGTATTTAAATCAACGACATGAAGATGATATTGATGCTACACCACGCTCCTTTGAACGCGTATCTGGCCTGTATACGATTTATAAAAACCAAGAAGATTCAGCCTATAGTCGCGATGTATTTATGAATGTTATCCGCGGTAACGTAGGTAAACTCATTGCCGAGGCGTTTGTAAACTTTATCGAGTCAGACCAAGAACCACTTATTACCTTTGATGATGTATTGGCGGCAGTTCAAAAGCCAGGGGCCATTATGTCTATGGCTGAACAGGTTAAAAGTGAAAGTCCAACACGCTTATACGTAGCGGCTAAAAATATGTTGCATCGTTTAAACCGCAATAGCAATGCCGAAGAAGTTCATCACTTCATTGAATTCCTTACATTGTATCCTGGTGATCTACGCGTAGCAGTTATGAAAGATTTACGAAACACTTATGAGCGCGTATACACCTATGCCATTGAAGATGACTTGTTCGTCGATACCTTCTTTGAAGCACAAAAATAGTTCTGTCTTATAGTTAGCTAAATGAAGCTGTCTATATAGATAAAAGAATTTAGTGAATGATTGGGTATATGATAACCAATATATAAAACATGATATACATAACTGATGTTTAACGAAAAAGGAGGTGGAATGATGCAACGAAATTTAGATAAAGATGATATTCGCGACGCCTCTGATTTACTCACGCATATAGACGGGTGGGAGAAAACAGGTTCCTATGATGAGAAGGCCATTGAGGCTCTCGATCGTTGGCATGCAAAACGGGAACGTATTCATCGTGAAGCGGAGGCCTTGTACACGCAAATCTATGCTGCATACGAAGCCTATGTAGATAGTTATGAAGAGCAGCATCATAGTATGGCACCTGAACGTATAGCAGCGGACTTGATGAATCATAATATGTCAGATAGTCATATAGGGACCATAGGACGTGCCTTAGATGAGATACAAATTGAAGGCACCGATTTTGCAGTAATGCAACAAGCCGTTATGACACCTGCCTTTGAGCAACGATTATGGAATATTTTGCATGATGTAAATAGTTTACTCCTTGAAGAGGACCAATTCTTTGGTTACTTCTATTTGCAAATGGCTCATCGTATTCGTTTTGATATGACCAGTGCCTTCGGTATTAACTTAAAACAAGGTGGCTATGTATTATATGTAAATCCTTTTATCTTACTACGCCAGCCGCCAGATGTTATGAAGGATGGCATTAAGCGTGAAATTCTTCATATTATTTCTGCACATTTGATGCGCGTAAAAACATTGAGTCAAAGCTTTAATAAAACGGCCGTACATATGGCAATGGATATGGTTGTGAATGACTACTTAGAACATGTTGATCGTGATGCGGTTACTGTAGCCAATGTAAATGAACGTTTTGGATTGATGCTCAAACGATTCCGTACCATTGAGTATTATGCCAAGGCCATCGATAATGCGATGAAGGAAAAGCCTGAACTCTTTGTACCTGTAGATAATTCTGATACAGCTGTAGCTATGGAGTTTGATCCTCAAACTAGCCATGATATTTGGGATGAATCTGATTCCATTGATACGGATACGATGGACCAAATTACGGAGCGCTATATCAACGAAGCCTCAAAAGGTGATATGGAAGGATATGTGAAGAGTCTCATCGATACCTTCCAAAAGACGCGTCGTGCTCTTCCGTGGTATTTCTACCTTAAAAAGCTCATGGGCAAGGTAGCAAGTGGGTACAAGAAAACGACGATGCGTCGCAATCGTCGTCAACCTGAGCGCTTGGAGTTGTCTGGTACCTTGCGTCAACATAAAGCTAATGTATGGGTTGCTCTCGATATGAGTGGTAGTATTACTGATGCAGAGTTTACGAACGCCTTAGAACAAGTACTGCAAATTGTACATGCCTATAACCATCGCATCACCGTTGTAGAATGTGATAATGAGGTGCGCCGTACTTATACGATGGAATCAGTAAAAGATGTAAAGCCTCGCCTTGATGTGCGCGGTGCAACAGCTTTCTCGCCAGTATTTTCTTTAGCCAATCAAAACCGTGTGGATTTATTGGTTTACTTCACGGATGGCAAAGGCGAGGAACGATTACGAGAGGCTCCGAAAGGGTATAAGGTTTTATGGGTTCTTACAGGAGAAAAGCCTCAACTATCTCTTCATAATCCGTATGGCATGGTTCGTGAACTAGGTTATGTGGGTGTAGATGAAACACAAGATATAGATGAATTTGTACGTATGTCTAGTCGTAGTGGCTTTTCTATGGCTAACCAAGAGGTTTAGGCTGCTTTATAAAGGTGAGCACTGATATATTTTGGTTTAACTTAGAGAAGCGTTTATAAAAGCATATAAAAATGACGCAATTCCTTAGAATTGCGTCATTTCTACGTAGATGTTATTTTTTATTTTAGTTATTGAGCTCGATAGAGGAACCTGGATCGATAATGAGGGCTGTTTGATTGTATTTGCCTTCAACTAAGCTTGTAAATACACCTGGTTCACGGTCGATAACAGGCCATGTTTTGTAGTGAATTGGAATGGAGATACGCGCTTTTACATAAGAAGCAGCAAGAGCGGCATCTTCAACGCCCATCGTGAAGTTATCGCCGATAGGAAGTAAAGCGTAGTCAATATCGCCAAAGCGATTCAATAATTTCATATCGCTAAAGAGTGCTGTATCACCTGCGAAGTATACAATATCTCCATAGAAATCTACGATACAACCTGCTGCATGACCACCAGGGATACCTGCGCCGTGGAAGGCTGGTACTATGCGAACAGAACCGAATTCAAAGTCAAATTTACCGCCTAAATGCATAGCGTGTGTACGACAACCAGCAGCTGCTGCTTTACCTGCTACCTCTGCAGTAGAGATAACGAGCGCATCATTTGCTTTAGCAATGAAATCTGTATCGCCATAGTGGTCATCATGACCATGGCTGACAAAGATATATTGGCATTTGATATCTTCTTTTTTTGCGGTATCCCATGTATTACCTGTCAAGAATGGGTCGAAAATCATGGACACATCACCGCGTGTTAGCATAAAGCAAGCATGACCGAAATAAGTTAGTTTTGTTTTCATAGGAACACTTCCTTCCTTATACATATAAATCTTAATTCTATTGTATAATATAACTAATGAAAATAAAACTATTGATGATAATTTATGCATAATTAGTAAGGATATAGTATGGATTTAACACATTTTGATCAAGATGGTAATGCTTGGATGGTGGATGTATCCGATAAGGATGTCACATCCCGCACAGCCATCGCAGAAGGATTCATAGCAATCAATGATGCAATTTATGAGCGCATTGCTGCAGGTACTATAAAAAAGGGCGATGTCCTTAGTGTTGCGCAACTAGCTGCTATTATGGGGGCTAAGCAAACGAGCAATCTCATTCCTCTTTGTCATCCATTAGCGCTCACAAAGGTTGAGGTTCACTGCTCTTTAGTAGATGGTGAAAGCCCTGCTTGCACTGATGAAAATCATAACAAGGCCGTTAAGGTACGTGCCATCGTTAAGACTACTGGAAAAACGGGCGTTGAAATGGAGGCCCTTACAGCTGTACAAGTGGGATTGCTCACCGTATACGATATGTGTAAGGCCATCGATAAAGGCATGATTATGGGCCTACATACCTCGTAGAAAAAGAAGGCGGGAAAAGTGGACATTTTGTGCGTTCCTTTGTAGAATAATATAGATATAAAGAATAGGGGAACGAAAATGGAAATAGTACTTTATGAGCCAGAAATCCCTGGCAATACAGGAAATATAGCGCGTTTATGCGCAGCTAATCACATGACCCTACATCTTATCAAACCACTTGGTTTTTCTATCGACGATAAGCACGTGAAACGAGCTGGTCTCGATTATTGGCATTTGGTAGATGTACAGGTACATGAAAATATTCAAGAGTTGTATGCGAAATATCCTGATCGCAGATATTTCTACGCTACTACAAAAGCAAAGCATACCCACTCCGAGGTAAAGTATGAAATCGGAGATATGCTCGTATTCGGCCCTGAATCAAGAGGCTTGCCTGAAAGCTTATTAGAAGGTGTTGAAGAAACATGCATTCGTATACCAATGGTAGATGAGGCGCGTTCTTTAAACTTATCTAATGCAGTAGCTATTATTGCATATGAAGCTATGCGCCAACTTGATTATCCAGATCTTAAAGCCGAAGGCAACTGGATTCAACCTAAATAAATATACTTTCACCATTGAGATATATACAATAAATATGTGTTAGAAATCCTACCCAATCTACATGAGAGGTAGTATTTTGACAGGTGTTGTTAGAGGAGGATATTATGAACTACGATAAAGCTCATGATTTAGCTCACGCTATGCGTGAATCCGAAGAGTACAAAGAGTTAATGGCAGCTCAAGAAGCTTTGAAAGCTGACGCAGTAGCAGCGGCGTTGGTACGCACATTTATGGCACAACAAATGCAATGGGAATACGCAAAGTTGTCTGGTGCACCAGAAGCTGATGAATTGCAAAAGAAACAAGAGGAATTGATGCCTCAAATTCAAGAAAATGCTGCAGCGGCTGCTTATTTACAAGCACAAATGCGTTGGAGCCAAATCTCTAATGATATTTATAAAATCATTAGCGAACCAATCACTGAGGGGATGAAAGTGTTAGATCATGGCGAACAACAACAACCAAAACATTAAGGACTTAAAAGAAGCCTTATTAGAGAAATTACCTAGTACACGTGTACGAGAACAGGAACTGCTTTGTCATCATACGACATTTAAAATTGGTGGTCCTGCTGATTTATTTATTGAACCTACAACGATGGATGAGTTGAGCTTTACGCTACGCAAGATTCACGAATTACAAGTGCCTGTAACTATTATTGGTTGCGGCTCCAATATTTTGGTGAAAGATGGTGGTATTCGCGGTGCTGTCGTATCGGTTCGACATATGACACAAATCATGGATTGCAATGATAATGTATTATGCATTGGTTCTGGTTATATGTTAAAAGATGCTTCTGAATTTGCTTGGGAAAACGGACTATCTGGCCTTGAATTTGCCATTGGTATTCCAGGTACACTTGGTGGTGCTGTATTTATGAATGCAGGTGCTTATGACGGGGAAATGAGCCATGTGGTCACTTCAGTACTAGCTGTAGACTTCGAGGGCAATATTAAGGAGTACGATGCATCTCACTTAGATTTTGGATATCGTCATAGCGTATTCCACGATAATCATGAGGTTATTGGGGAGGTTATTATGACGTTACAACCTGGTGATAAGGATGCTATTAAGGCTCGCATGGATGAGCTCACAGAAAAGCGTGAATCTAAACAACCTTTAGAGTATGCTAGCGCGGGTTCAACCTTTAAGCGCCCACCAGGGTATTTTGCAGGTACTTTGATTGAACAAACAGGTCTTAAAGGATTATCTGTTGGTGACGCACAAGTATCTCATAAGCATGCTGGCTTTGTTATCAACACTGGTAATGCTAAAGCTAAAGATGTACTTGATCTTATCAAAGAGGTACAAAAACGCGTATATGATCAACATGGTGTACATCTGGAGCCAGAAGTACGTATGATTGGTGAAGACTAATACAAACTAAATATTAATACAAGATTTCTTATGTGACGTTCCTCTTATCTTATTTGAGGCAAGGTATCATAAGAAATCTTTTTTAATACCATATGCTTATGTAGCTAATTTAGCCTTAAGATGACTCAAAAGTATAATCAAATGTAGAAATTGCCATGATTAGAAATTCTGTACTTCTTTGACTTTTTTCTATAGACTACGTTATAATTAAGTGTTGCCAATTTTGGGAATATACCTATATAGCGACTTTCACAAGCGTTATATGATATAGAATATACTGAAAGAATTAAAGGGAGGATCTTATGATTCGCGAAAATCTTCGAAATGTAGCGATTATCGCCCACGTTGACCATGGTAAAACTACTTTGGTGGACGCGTTATTAAAACAAAGCCATGTGTTCCGTGAAAATGAAAAAGTAGCAGAACGCGTAATGGACTCCAACGACTTGGAACGTGAACGCGGTATTACTATTTTGTCTAAAAACACTGCTGTTATGCATGATGGCATTAAAATCAACATCGTTGATACTCCAGGCCATGCTGACTTCGGCGGCGAAGTAGAACGTGTACTTAACATGGTTGACGGCGTATTGCTTCTCGTAGATGCTTACGAAGGTCCAATGCCTCAAACTAAATACGTTTTGCGTAAAGCTTTAGAACAAAAATTGAAACCAATCGTAGTTATCAACAAAATTGACCGTCCTGACCAACGTGTTAAAGAGGTTGAAGATGAAGTTCTTGAATTGTTTATGGAACTTGAAGCTGATGATGACCAACTAGATTTCCCTGTAGTATACGCATCTGCTCGTGCTGGTGTGGCTAAAACTAACTGGGATGACGAAGCTGTAAATATGGAACCATTGTTTGAAACATTGATCGAAGAAATTCCTGCACCACAAGGTGATTTGGAAGGTCCTCTTCAATTCATGGTTACTACACTTGATTACGATAACTTCATCGGTAAAATCGCAGTAGGCCGTATCGTTCGCGGTAAAATGAAACCTAACCAACAAGTAGCTATCATGACTGGTGAAAGCACTCGTAAAGCGAAAATCGGTCGTGTATATACATACAATGGCTTGAACCGTGTTGAAACTGACGAAGCTGAAATGGGTGATATCATTGCGTTCGCTGGTATCGACGATATCAATATCGGCGAAACAGTAGCAGATGCTGAAAATCCTGAAGCATTGCCATCCATCTCCATCGACGAACCAACATTGTCCATGGTATTCTCTGTAAACAACTCTCCATTCGCAGGCCGTGAAGGTGAATTCGTTACATCCCGTCACTTGCGCGATCGTTTGTTCCGCGAAGTAGAAACTAACGTTTCTATGAAGGTAGAAGAAACTGATTCTGCAGATGCTTTCAAAGTATCTGGCCGTGGCGAATTGCATTTGGCTGTATTGATCGAAACTATGCGTCGTGAAGGCTATGAATTACAAGTAGGTAAACCTCGCGTAATTTTCAAAACTATTAACGACAAATTGTGCGAACCATTAGAAGCATTGACTATCGACGTACCTCAAGAATTCATGGGTACTGTAATGGAAAATCTTGGTCAACGTAAAGCTGAATTGACTAACATGGTTGAGTTAGCTGGTTACCTTCGTATGGAATTCGTAATTCCTGCACGTGGTTTGATCGGTTTCCGTGCACAATTCTTAACAGCTACAAAAGGTAATGGTATCATGAACCATGTATTCCATGGTTATGCACCATACAAAGGCGAAATTCCTTCCCGTACACGCGGTGCCTTGGTAGCATTTGAAAATGGCGAAACTACTCCATATGGCTTGAACTCTGTTCAAGATCGCGGTACATTGTTCGTTGGTCCTAACCAAGACGTGTACGCAGGCCAAGTTATCGGTGAAAATACTCGTGAACTTGATATGGATGTTAACCCATGTAAGAAAAAACACGTTACTAACATGCGTTCCAGCTCCTCTGACGAAGCAGTACGCTTGACTCCACCTCGTATCTTCTCCTTGGAACAAGCTCTTGAGTGGATTAACGATGACGAACTCGTTGAAGTAACACCTGAAAGCATTCGTATGCGTAAAACAATCCTTGATCGTAACGCACGTGCGAAAGCTGCTAAAAACAAAAAATAATATCCTTAGTGATATAAAACGACGCTCCTATGGGGGCGTCGTTTTTATTACATATAACAAAGAGGATATTCCTATTTATTATATTCATATGAAAAATAGATGATAATTTTATCATTTATGATTAATTGCTATATAGAACCTTGTATATACTTACTTTGCATAAAGTCTTGCTGATAGGGGTATCGGTATATACGGAATATCCATGACGATGTATAATAATATCAAGTTTGTTGAAATTAGTTATTGATTATGGAGGTTCTTATGAATAAGAAAATTCTAGCTTCTTTATTTGCTGTAGGTTTAGCTGCAGGTAGTGTATGCTCTTCTGTTGATGCACATGGTGTGTTCTTCGCTAACCGTACAGATGAAAAAGTACTTGTATTAGGTGAGGGTCCTGTAGATAATGCTTATAGTGCAGATATGGTAAAAAATATTACTGGATATGATGTACAAGGCAAACAAATTCCTGTACAAGTTGTGAAGCATGAAAAAAATGTAGCTATTATTCCACCAGCAGACCTTGGTGTAACTGTAACTAATTTTGATTATGGCTACTGGACTAAGACTAAAGATGGTAAAACAATTCATAAACCAATCACCGAAGTTCCTGGTGCGGTTAAGAGTACACATGCTATCAAATATGATGTTCATTACTGGAATGCACAAGCAAAACCATTTGTAGATAAGAATGCATTTATTCAAATTGTACCTTCTGTTAATCCATTGACATTAAGAAAAGGTGATACATATGAAATCCAAGTGTTTAAAGATGGTAAACCATATGCGAATGCACCTCTTATCAAAGATTTAGTAAATGATTTAACTGGTGAAGCTAAAGCAGATGAAAATGGTAAAGCTACTGTAGCTGTTACAGCAGATGGCTTAAATGTAGTAGGTGTTGAAGTTGCATTCCCTACACAAAATAAAGGGGAACAAAATAAATACTTTAGTGCATTGTCCTTCCTTATTTCTCCTGAAGAATAATAATTAGTAATTTTAGTACTTACCGAGTATGTGAGTTAATAGAAGACCTCCTTAGTTGGACTAAGGGGGTCTTTTTGTGCTTTTTAGGTGTTATAAATTTTATGTGATTTAGTGAGAGTATTATAAGCATGATATAAGAAGGAGAGAATTATGAAGATTAGACGTCATGTATCAGCCGTGATGACTGCACTAGTATTAACAGGTATATCTTATTCTGCAATGGCTACAGAAATTAATGTTTCTAGCGATAAAGCAGAGGAGTTGCTGGGTTTAACAATGGGGTCACCAGTACAAACGCAACCTGAGGTTAAACACATAGAGGATACATTAACAGTTAATGTACATGGTAAAAGTTTAACAGAGGCTGGTAAAAGTAAGAATGTTACAGGTATTTATAATGGATTTGGTTCACAACTAACGGTAGATAAAGACCTTATTGTACGATTAAAGAATGATGCACCAGCATCGAAGCGAGAATTAGGTCATTATTATATGAGTGCTGTTTATGCTGGTTACGGTGGGAAGGTGCCACGTCTTAGCAAGGATAATCCGGACCGAGATTTTGGGGATACCAATATTCACGTTAAAGGTAATGTAGATATCGATGCTATCGGCTCTGGTTTACAAGTCAATCAACGAGGCCATATCCTTGTTGATGGAGGCGGTAAGATTATCACTCATCCTGTAGAAACATCTGATACCTATTCTGTAGTAGCTGAAGAGGGCGATGTCTATGTAAATGCAGGCTCTGATGGTAAACATCCAGGCACTCATGACTTAGTTGCTGTTGGTAATGTGGGCCTTATCAACAAGGATTATGGCCGCGATCCAAATCACAATGTAGAACCAACTAATATAGCACTAGCTTTCACAACACCAAACTCTAGCCTTACCGGTGCTGTTTTGAATGAATATGCTGAAAGCAATAAAAACCCTCATAATTCCGGTGCAGATATTTACCTACAAAACGGAGCTGCTTGGAATAATGAATGGATTGGCATGGAGCGTCCTACACCTAAAAAAGAACGTCCATCAGGGGATAATGCAGCGTACCTATACAAGGGTAGTAAGGTTCGCAATCTTGTAGGTGGTGTTAACCCAACTGCAGCAGGTAACATTCATCCTATCGATGCGCGGCCTATAACAATTCAGAACTATAGCGGTTATGTGAATGCTATTTATAAATCTGGCGTACCAGCAAGCGAAGCTGGAAAAGGGCAAATAGTCGTTGAACATGCGGCGGATAATAGCCATATTACAATGAAAGGCGACCATTCCGGTAATACCATCGACGATGCAAGCTACAAAAAGGATATTCAGGCATTAGCTGAGAAATTACAATACACAGGCAATGATAAGAAGCTTAGCACAACAGTTCATATTAATGAAGGTGTTACTACACCTAGTGCTGTTGCAGACCTAGGGGCAGATCATTTTAATTCTCAAGGTCATCTCGTTGTAGATAATACAACAAAAGTTGTTCGTGCTAGTGAATCATCACTCGTAGGTGGCACAAAATCTGCCCTTACTTCAACAGTTATGGCGTGGAAAAATAATACTAATGATTTACAACGTCGTTTAGGTGATCTTCGTCTAGCTAATACAGATAAAGGAATATGGGCTAAATATATAGGTGGTAAATCTAAGATTACAGATGGTGCTGATGCACATATGACATACAATGGCGTACAAATCGGGTATGATCATAAAGCTCCAATGGCTGGATTTTCGGTGGTGCCCTAGATTACAGTACATCTAGTAACTCTTATGCCAACGGCAGTGGTGACGGTAAGCTTGGTGGTATAGCCTTATATGGTACAAAGCAACATGATGATGGACGTTATTTAGATATCATCGCTCGTGGTAATAGATTATCCAACGACTATAGCCTTAACTCAATTAGTGACCAACGTTTGAATGGTAACTACCATACATTTGGTACATCCTTGAGTGCTGAATATGGCAAACGTATTAAAAAACAAAATGGTTTCTATATCGACCCTAGTGTAGAATTTATTCTAGGTCGTTTAAATGGTGTATCCTATGATGCAACTATTGCAGGCGGTGGATCCATGCATGTGAAATCTGATGCGGTCAACTCTGCCGTAGGTAGACTTGGCATTGGTATTGGTAAAGAAACAGAAAAATCTAATATCTTTGCAAAACTAGCACTAGCTCATGAATTCTCTGGTAAGGTAAATACTACATATTCTGCACCAGGTAACCCAACAGTACAAACAACTGTAGATTTAAAGGATACATGGCTTGATGCGGAAATCGGTGGTTCTTGGAGCGTTCGTCCTAGCACATATCTATATGGTACATTCACTAAAAACTTTGGTGCTACCATAGATAATACATGGCGTATCGATGCAGGCGTTAGACATAACTTCTAATTAAATATATGAAAACTCTGTAGTAGCTTGAATTGAGTTGCTACAGAGTTTTTTTATAAAAGTGTCTATGTGAATTATTCTTTATCGGCAAATAGACAATATTAACTGGCTTGTTGTGATGGGCAGACTTTAACAATTTGGCATATCTATGTTAGTATATAAAGGCTAGTTAATATGTAACTTCTTAAGTAAGAGTTAGGGGAATATAATATGAAAGTTCTAATCGTAAATGGTAGTAGCCATGTGAATGGCACAACTATGCAAGCTATAAAGGAAGTAGAAAAGGTCTTTACTGATGCCAATGTAGATACTGAAGTCATTCAGCTGGGTAATAAACCAATTCTAGACTGTATTCAATGTGGTTATTGTTTTGAACATGGTGAATGTGTATTCAAAGATGATGATGTAAATGCATTCGTAGAAAAAGCGAAAGATGCAGATGGTTTTATTTTTGCCACACCTGTATATTATGCACATCCAAGTGGGCGTATTTTATCCTTTTTAGATCGCGTATTTTTCAGTGCGGAAAGTGTAAAACCGAATCCATTTGCCTTTAAACCTGGTGCGTCTATTGCTGTAGCCCGTCGTGGTGGTACAACTGCATCCTTTGATGTACTCAATAAATACTTTGGTATTTCTCAAATGCCAATTGCAGGCTCTACGTATTGGAATATTAGCCATGGTCTAGTAGCCGACGATGCTAAGCAAGATGAAGAAGGTATGCAAACTATGCGCAACTTGGCGAGAAATATGGTTTGGATGATGCGTAGCTTTGCTGTAGCTAAGGAGCAAGGCGTACCATATCCAGATACAGAGAAACACGTATCTACGAACTTTGTACGTTAATACCTCATCGATTGTTGAGTTACTAGAGGAGTTATGATGGTTAAGGTTTTATTTATTTGTCATGGTAATATTTGTCGTTCAACAATGGCAGAGTTTTATATGAAGCATATTGTTAAACAGGCTGGACTAAGTGACTCTATTTATATCGAATCTGCCGCTACATCTCGTGAGGAGATAGGGAACGACACCCATTATGGGACTAAAAAGAAATTAGATGAAATGGGTATTCCTTATACACGTCGTAAGGCTCGTCAAGTGACCGTTGATGACTATCATAATTTTGATTACCTCATTATCATGGATGAAAATAATGGACGTAATTTAAAACGTATCATTGGCGATGATGTAGACTCCAAGGTATACAAGGCTATGTCCTTTGTTGGTGAAAGCCGTGATGTAAAGGATCCTTGGTATACTGGAAATTTTGATGAAACCTATGACGATATAAGTCGTAGCTGTGATGCTCTATTAGAATTAATTAAAGAAAAAATATAAATATATAGACCTTACTATTAGACGGTGTAGCAGCAGTGCTTGAGTTTAACTATAGTTATTTCGAACCTAAACTGACTTAAAGTAAGGTCTTTTCTATATGTAGACTAAGTCCATTTATACTTTATACTATCGAACCATAGCGTAATATGATATAATTTTTAGGTATTCATGCGCCTATAGCTCAGGGGATAGAGCGCCGGTCTCCGGAACCGGGTGCGCAGGTTCGAATCCTGCTAGGCGCACCATGCATAATTGTTTAGTTATTATAGTTGCATATAAGTGCTTATCAAATTAAATATTATGAATATTATTAAGATAGTCATTCCTATGATAAGTGCATGTTTGGTATGGAGCTGTAGCAATAAATTTTTCTGGAGTTTTGAGATTTTCTGTGAACATTACAGAGTAAATAATTTTATATTCTATTAAATTTAATATATTAATGCTCATAATAAGGATTTATCCAAATTATGAG
>NZ_QSDY01000017.1:2379-32014 GCF_003463825.1 Veillonella sp. AM51-8BH | reverse complement strand
TTTTTATTCTTAATAGTATTCTATATCTACTTAATAGTATTCTATATCTACTTAAATAAGTTGATAAGTATACACATATCACCCAAAATATTCGCATAAGTTTACAAAACAAGGCTTAATCTATATATACAGCATCCATATTCTTTCCATAGCTATCATAAAAACCAAAAAGCTCCTACGTTACATGAACGATAGGAGCTTTTTATATATTAAGCCAACAAGGCTTTTACAAGTTCTTCTGATTTACCAAAATCATCTGCATCTGGGTTCCAGTTACATTTAATTTCAGGTTCTACCACGGAGAAACCATATTTAGTTAATTCTTCACGAAGTACCTTCGTAGATTCACCAGACCAACCGTAGGTACCAAATACGGCAGCCTTTTTATTTTTGAACTTCAATTCACGCAAGAAGTCTAGCCACCCCGCTACAGAAGAGATAACACTATTCCCTACTGTCGGAGAACCAACGGCAATCGCTTTTGATTTGAATACTTCTGTCATGATGTCGTTTTTATTTGTTTTACTGATGTTAAAGATCTTAACCCGTGTATCAGGAGATTGTTTAGCAATCTCATCAGCAATTTTATGGGCTAATTTCTTTGTACCATCCCACATTGTGTCATATACGACTGTAATTTGGTCTTCTTGGTATGCTTGAGACCACTCATAGTATTTCTCTACGATTTGCAATGGATTTTCACGCCAAATTGCACCATGGCTAGTAGCGATAATATCAATTGGCAAGTTGAGCTTTTGAATTTCTTCAACCTTAGCTTTTACCAATGGAGAAAATGGATTCAAAATATTAGCGTAATATTTCATCGCCTCTGCCCATAGACGACATTGATCAGCCTTATCGGCCCACAATTCTTCTACCGCAAAATGTTGTCCGAACGCATCGTTAGAGAATAAAATATTGTCGCCAGTCATATAGGTTGCCATAGAGTCAGGCCAATGGAGCATGCGCATTTCTACGAATACCAAAGATTTACCGTTGCCGATATCTACAGAATCACCTGTCTTCACAGTTTTAAAATTCCATTCCGGATGATGATATTGACCAACCAAGGACTTAACGGCATTTTCTGTACAATAAATCGGCGTATTTGGAATTTTTTCCATCAAAGCTGGCAAGGAACCGCTGTGATCAACTTCGCCGTGATTACATACGATAAAATCAATTTTGTTTAGATCAATTTCAGATTCCAAATTGTCTATAAACTCTGAGGAATGAGGTTTCCATACGGTATCGATGAGAACGGTTTTCTCCTCTTCAATCAAGTACGCATTTTGGCTAGATCCATTATTAATACTGTAATCAGAGCCGTGGAATTCTTGTAATTCCCAATCAATCTTACCAACCCAAGATACGTTATTTTTTATATGCTTTCTCATAATAACCTCCATAATTCTTGTGAAAGTCTTTCACAATTAACAATATGTATGGCCTATGTGGCATCTGTGTATATGTACCTATCTATATACCTATGCATATATCACAACTCGGTCATTAACTATGGTTTTATTATACCCATATCGCATAGTTAAGTCTGTATCTATAGGTACAGATTTGATAATTATTCTAAAAAACCACTCATAGATAATCAAATTCTATACATTAGCGTACAATAGATTTCCTATGAGTGGTTACGAGCATATGTAGTTTTAATAGCGGGTTGTTTATTATCTAGCTTAAATAAGCTAGGATAACGTCCGATTATTTATTCTCAGGCTTAGATAATCCTGGGATAGCTTTATAGATATATAACGCAATATATCCATCAACTATACTATGAATGATGGTCCCGCCACCAACAAGGACAAATACGACGTAGATAAGATCGATATTTGGCATCGTAGTTGTCGTATAGAACAAGAGGCATGCTAATACTTCACCGATGGCGTGAACGATGGCACATACAAGGTTGAACGTAGCAAAGGATAGAGCCCCAGTCAATACGCCTGGATGATGTTTAATATAATAGGCCCCCATCAAGGCAAAGATGATATGAGATGCAGCGCGCATAACGATAACGATAGGGAAGCCAGCTACAAAGAAACCTAGCGTAGAGCCTATAACAACACAAGCAGCCATCTTACGAGACAAGAACATAGCCAGGAATATAGGTACATGACTAGCCAATGTATACGAAGCCGGTGGAATGACAACTTTCAGAGGCATCATAATAGGAATCATGATAGCTAATGCCATCAATAAAGCAGTAATAGTTAAATTTCGATACATGGAAGAATTCATAAAGGCCTCCTTGGAAATGTTTTGCCCACTGATTACATCTACAATATTCTAATGCATAAATTTTTAATATATTAAATACGGACTATAAATATCTTTAATTTCCTACACTACCCCACAAGTTTAGGATTACCACACCCACTACAATAAGAGCAATACCTAATATAGTGTAAATATTATAGCCCTCACTAAAGATAAAGACCGAAATGAGTGCTGTCACTACGAGGCCTACGCCAGACCAGGTAGCATAGGTAACACTGAGTGGAATATATTTCAGTACATGCGTCAATGTATAGAAAGATCCTACATAGCCACATACGCAGGCAATAGTCTGTAACGGCCGCGTAAAACCATCAGATGCTTTCAGCATGGTCGTTGCAAACAACTCTAGCCCTATGGATAGGGCCAATAAAAAATACGGTAACATAACGTCTTCCTCAAAAAAGAGAGGGCCTTACAACCCTCTCTTCAATATATAAGTAGGTACTCAATCGCACCTATTATAAACGTTCAATAACAGCTTGTGCCATTTCTGTGGTACCTACCCGTTTTAAACCTTCGCGGTAGATATCGCCTGTACGGTAACCGTCAACGAGAACTTGTTCAACTGCATTTTCAATAGCATCAGCCACTTGAGGTAAATCAAGGGAATGACGGCACATCATAGCTGCAGACAAGATTGTACCCAATGGGTTCGCCAAGTTTTGACCCATAATATCTGGTGCGGAACCGTGAATTGGCTCGTACAATGCTGTGCCAGTACCCATGGATGCAGATGGTAAAAGCCCGATAGAACCAGAAATAACAGCGCCTTCGTCAGACAAGATATCGCCGAACAAGTTTGTTGTAACGATAACGTCGAACTGTGCAGGATTTACAACAAGTTGCATCGCTGTATTATCTACGTAGAAGTAATCTGTTGCGATATCTGGATTAGCTGCCGCTTTCTCTTGAGCGATTTTACGCCACAAACGAGAAGAAGCCAATACATTTGCTTTATCTACGGATACAACCTTTTTATTACGTTTGCGAGCTGTTTCCATAGCAATGTCCATGATGCGCTCTACTTCGTAACGGCTGTAAGTTTCTTTATCCCAAGCAAACTCGTTAGCACCTTCGCCTTGCGCCTCTTCGCGTTCACCGAAGTAAATACCGCCAGTCAACTCACGAACGATAACGAAATCTACATCTTGTACAAGTTCCTTTTTAAGAGGAGAATACTCTTGCAAAGATGGATAGATTTTTACAGGACGCAAGTTACAGAACAAACCAAGCTCCTTACGAAGACCAAGGATTGCTTTTTCAGGACGGATAGAAGGATCTACATTATCCCATTTAGGACCGCCTACAGCACCAAGCAATACAGCATCAGCAGCTTTACAAGCCTCAATCGTATCCTCAGTCAAAGGCACACCGTATGCATCAATAGACGCACCGCCTGCTTTTTTATCAATCCAATTAACCTTTACATTAGCTTTCTCAAAAGCCACATCACACACAGCCTTTGCTGCAGCAATAATCTCAGTACCGATACCATCACCAGGAATCAATACGATATTCTTTTCGCTCATCTTACCTCTCCAATATAAGTAATTTCCCTCCGCCACAAATCATTCAACATATTGCTAGCTATAGGGATTTTAATTTTGCTCAAAACCGTAAAAGATAAATACGTAGAGCCGAGGTGCATGCGCTAACGCGACTTTAGTAGGTCAAGGCTACGCCGCAGACCGTTAAGCTAGCTGGAGCGGCAGCGCATCACCGAGGCTCGGCAACGTAGTATTACTTGCGGTTTTTCGCAAAGTTTACAAGACCACCAGCTGCCGCAATATCTTGAATGAATTGTGGCAACTCAGTGCCTTGGTATTGTTCGTTTTTAGTCAAGTTGTACACGATACCTTTAGACAAGTCTACGCCGATTGCATCGCCAGCGTCGATACGGTCTACTTGTTCGCCGATTTCAACTACTGGTAAACCAATGTTGATAGCATTACGGAAGAAGATACGGGCAAAGGAGTGTGCAATGATAACAGGTACGCCTTTTGCTTTGATAACGCCTGGTGCGTGTTCACGGGAGGAACCACAGCCAAAGTTTTTACCAGCTACCATGATTTCGCCAGCTTTCACATTTGGCGCGAATGTAGTATCAATGTCCTCCATCGCATGTTCCGCCAATTCGTTCCAGTCAGCAATCGCCAAGTAACGAGCTGGAATGATTACGTCTGTATCTACATCGTCGCCGTAGCGCCAGATTTTTTTGCTTTCAAAATCCATATTAAACCTCCTCAGGGCCTGCAATGCGGCCTAATACAGCACTTGCTGCCGCCACGTAAGGGCTTGCCAAATATACTTCAGAATCAACGTGACCCATACGACCACGGAAGTTACGATTTGTTGTGGAAACTGTACGTTCCCCTTCAGCCATGATACCCATGTAACCGCCAAGGCAGGGACCACATGTTGGTGTGGACACAGCGCAGTCAGCTTGAATGAAGATGTCTAACAAACCATCTTTCATAGCTTGGTCGTATACATCTTGGGAACCAGGGATCACGATACAACGAACGAATGGAGCTACTTTGCGACCTTTGAAGATTTCTGCAGCTGCTACCAAGTCTTCGTAACGGCCATTTGTACAAGAACCGATGATAACTTGGTCGATTTTAATATCTTTGTCGATTTCGTTGATGTAATGTGTATTGGATGGCAAGTGAGGGAATGCTACCACTGGTTGCAATTTGGACAAGTCAATTGTAATTGTTTGGGCATATACTGCATCAGGGTCAGCATTAATAGGTTCTACAGGACGATTTACGCGACCTTTGATGTATTCTTCAGTCACTGCATCGTAAGGGAATACGCCGCATTTACCGCCTGCTTCGATAGCCATGTTACAGATTGTAAGGCGGTCAGCCATAGTCATGTGTTGTACGCCTGCGCCAGCGAATTCAAGAGCCATGTAACGAGCGCCATCTACACCGATTTGACCAATCAAATCAAGAATTACGTCTTTACCAGTTACCCATTTGTTAGGTTTGCCAATAAGCTCAACCTTAATAGTTTCAGGTACTTTGAACCAAGTTTTACCTTCTGCCATAGCAACGCCCGCATCAGTGGAGCCTACGCCTGTGGAGAATGCATTTACCGCACCATATGTACAAGTGTGGGAGTCAGCACCGATCATCATTTCCCCAGGACCGATAAGACCTTTTTCTGGCAAAATAACGTGCTCGATACCCATTCTACCGACTTCAAAGTAGTTTGTGATGCCATGTTCGCGTACGAAATCGCGCATTACTTTCGCTTGTGTAGCAGATTGAATATCTTTATTCGGTGTGAAATGGTCAGGCACCAAGTAGATTTTATGACGGTCAAATACAGGTTTGCCGATTTTCAAGAACTCTTTACGCGCTGGTGGGAATGTGATGTCGTTCATCAATACCGCATCCAAATGACATTCGATGATTTGGCCCGGTTTTACAACATCAAGACCCGCGTGGCGAGCCATATTCTTTTCAGTAATGGTCATACCCATATTATTTTTCCTCCTCTTGTTCTAGCTCCATAGCTAGGAATACTGAGTTTACTGCATTAATATATGCATTTACACTTGATTTAACGATATCGGTGCTGATACCACGACCATGGTACAAACGACCGTTATATTCTACCTTAAGGGTTGCTTCCCCAAGGGCATCTTTACCTGCTGTAATAGCGCGGATTTGGTAATCTTTCAAACTAATTGGCAAGCCAACCACACGTTCAACCGCTTTAAGGGATGCGTCTACTGGACCGTCACCTACGGCAGCATCAGCTTTCTCCCCTTCTGGGGTCATGAGGCGAACGTCAGCATATGCGTAGCCTTTTTCACCTAATTTGTAGTATTGAGCCACAAGCTCGAATGCTTTTTTGTGATGTAAGTTATCTACTACAAGAGCGATAATGTCATCATCGTATACTTGTTTTTTACGGTCCGCCAATTCTTTGAATTTACCAAAGAGGTCGTTGATTTTCTCTTCTGTGAAAGATTGGAAACCAAGTTTTGCCAAATGATCCGCAAAGGCATGACGACCAGAGTGTTTGCCCAATACGAGGTCTGTTTTTTCAGCCCCTACGGACTCAGGAGTCATGATTTCATACGTTTCAGGGTTGCTCATCATACCATGTTGGTGAATACCAGACTCATGAGCAAAAGCGTTAGAGCCAACGATTGGTTTATTTGGAGGAACTACGACACCTGTCAAACGACTCACAAGTTTAGAAACTTTCGTAAATTGTTTTGTATCAATGTTCACTTGAAGGTCGCCGAAGTAATCATGGCGTGTTTTAAGAGCCATTACAACTTCTTCAATCGCTACGTTACCAGCCGTTCGCCTAGGCCATTAATTGTGCCTTCTACTTGGCGTGCACCTGCTTTAATAGCGGCTAACGTATTTGCATTAGCAAGACCTAAATCGTCATGGCAGTGAACAGAGATAATTGCATTTTCAATACCTGGTGTATGTTCTTTGATGTAACGAATCTTATCACCGAACTCATTAGGGTTCATGTAACCTACTGTGTCTGGTACATTAATAATTGTTGCACCACCAGCAATGGCAACACCAAATACTTGGCATGCGAAATCTAAATCAGAGCGTGCCGCATCTTCACCGGAGAACTCGATTTCATCAACCTTACCTTTTGCATATGCCAATACAGATTTAACCTTATCCAATACCTCTTGGCGAGTCATTTTTAATTTATATTCCATATGAAGTTCAGAAATAGCAATGAATACATGCAAACGGCTACGTTCCGCATCTTTCAATGCATCAATCGCTTTTTGTACGTCCTTTTCATTAGCACGTGCCAACGCACAAATTGTTGCGCCTTTCACTTCGCGTGCAATCGTTTGTACTGCTTCAAAATCCCCAGGGGATGCTGCTGGGAAACCAGCCTCGATTACATCGATGCCGAGGCGTACTAGGCCTTTCGCAATTTCAATTTTTTCAGGAGTTTGTAAAGATACACCTGGTGTTTGTTCCCCATCACGAAGGGTTGTATCGAAGAAATATACGCGATTTTGATCCATAATCTTCACCTTTTCTATACTAATAAAACATAACGCTGTATTATATCTATCTATTGTGAAAGTTTAGTAAAATCGCCGATTTCAACGCTATTTCGGCTGAAGCCAATGTAGATATATCAAATCAGTAATTTTACTAGACTTTTACAATAAAAAGCCCCTCAGAACAACTGTCGTTGCTCAAAGGGGCGTTATATTCATAACACGGTACCACCCTAATTGGGACTCGTTGCGGGTATAACGGAACCACCGTCGATGACTACTGCTGCATTCGCCACCAAAGCTCACGGGAGAGTGTCAGCATACAACCTCTATTGCCTCGCACCAACCGGCAACTCTCTGAAAGCAGGATTTGTAAACCTTTATACCCATTCATAGCTCGTATTTAAGATATAAAGGTATTATACGGTATTCTATAGAACTGTGTCAACAGGATGGACATGTGAGTTTTGTGAAAACACAGTTTTATCGTTACAATTTGACATCCCCCATGACCTCATGCATACTGTAAATAAGCAGTACCAATGATTGGAGGAATTATTATAAGTGGTTCAAGCAAATTCTTCTTTATTTTATCGGGTATTGTAAGCATTATCCTGGGGATATTCTTACTCTTAAATCCCGTTATTAATCTCATAGCTTTTGCCTGGCTTTTTTCTATTATCTTTTTCGTCAGTGCGGTCAGCTCTATTATAAATTATTTTACGTTATCGTCTGAATTACGTAGCGGCTGGTATCTTATCAGCGGCATTATCAATGCTCTATTCGGTATCTATTTAATATCCGGCGGATTTGCATTCCTACCATTAGTACTCCCAACCACAATCGGCATCTGGATGGTAATTGACGCCATCTTTATTTTCATTAAATCAAGAAAGTCCGACAGCATGGTATCACTCATGGGACGTAATGCAAAATGGCTTGCACTAATTCTTTTACTATTAGGCCTATTACTCATATTCCAGCCGATTGCTTCCGGTGAGGTATTTATCTACTTTATCGCTTTCGGTTTCTTATTTGACGGAATTTATTCCATCGGTGAGGCTTTTAAAAAATAGAATATAACTAAATAATTACACTATAAGATCGACCAGGTACTGCCAAATAGCTGTCATAAATTACGATGTCTATTTCGTATTTGTGGCAGCTATTTTATTTGTTTTGGCTAGCCGTCATGGTAAATGTATTCGCCTACTACATTTGCAAGTGGTTAGACGCTTTTCTAGCTCTTTTATTTAGCAACTAGCCCAAAACGCTCTAACATTAGCGTAATAATGGGGTTATAGGACAAAAATTAGTACAACCCTGTAGTAATTTAAAATCCCCTTGATCAGTACCAAGATACTCATCAAAGGGATTATATTAATTACGAAAAAGACAAATAGCCCTTCGTTATCCTAGGATCGCTATTAAATTCAAGTCACATCTTAGGCTTTAAATATAACACCATTATGCTCTAGTTGTTCCACTGTTTTTTTACCAATGCCCGGTAGCATCAATACTTCTTGTTTAGTAATTGTTTTAAAATCATCTACTGTGTATAGGCCGGCTTGTGAAAGTGTAATTTGTGCACCGAACCGTATATTGTCATATACCGGATTTCCACGCAAAGCCCCACCTTTAGCAACCTCTACGGGGCTCATATGAGCGGACTCGCGTTTTCCCATATAACTATCATTAGAGTACCGTTTTATAACAGTTCGACCGGTAACACGTTCATACGCATCATATAGAGTCTGCCATAATGGACTTTCAAAATCCACTAATTGAGTTGGTAAAAATGAGATAGCAGTATATAAGCTTATTAATTCTCGTGGGTCAGAATCTATATTGCTCACTTGGTCTACCATATACATAATAGCCTCTAAATGATCTTCTACAAAATCGTTCCAGCGCGTTGCATCTTGTAATAACCAATCAATATCTTCATATTCATCAACAAGATCTGCTAATACATCATGGGCTATCTTGCTTTCACCACACTGCAAAGCCAATAGAATATACAGCATATGCATAGGCAACATGATATCCGGAGCCTGATTAAATGCATTTTGTATATCATCGCAACATGCAAGATATCGCTGATATACCTTGCGGCCGCGATCCCAGTTGGCAGCTCCACAACAAGCAACCATCATATACACAAGAAATCCCGAATGATCTTGCTTGTCTCCGTGAAAAACTGGCGTAAAGCAGGCAATCGCATCATTATACATATTATATTCTAAATATATCATCCCCATGTCGATGAGGCAACGCATATAAGGACGCGTCTCTATTATATTCCAATCTATTTTCTTTGGTTTTTTCAACGATTCTACTAGCTGTTTCAACTGATAAATTTGAAAGCTTGGATGTAACTCAAGGGCTATGAGTTCTCGTTTAGCATCTACTTCATCAGGACATAATGCAAGGATTTCATTGTATAACTTCCTTGATTTCTCATTCGTATCAGCCTCTTCTGCAGCCTCATATAAATCACGTAATTTCATTTCTATCGTATTATTAAAATCACCACGATTATATTGAGTCATAAATGCTTCTAACAAATCCTCAATAGATTTGAAATCAGATTCATGTTCGGATACAAATTGTTTCTGTAAACGTAATAATAACTCACTATAAAAGTTAAACATAGAGTATCTCCTTATACATATGAACGTAAAAATACTACTCATATGTAATATAGCACGAGGGAATATATTAATTCTAGAGGTAATACCTCGACCTATTAATATCTCATCTGAAAATGGGTTGGCAACTAGACGATAAAAGGGTTATAGGACAAAACGTGTTGGTACTTTAATCCCAATCATTGAAAGATAATTTGTCATAGTTATGCAAATCACCCCAAGAAATGGCATCCCCCCAAGTTGGAATTATGCCTTGAAGTTGGGCTCTTTCATTCATAGAACTATATATTGTAGAAATACTTGCATCAGTTGGCATTACCTTAAGTATTTCTTTTGCAGAAAGCGGTCTTGGTGAGTGTAAATAACACCACCAAAAGACCGCTTTTATACGTTTTTCTACAGACATTCCTCGATGGTAACGCAATAAACGTCTGAGTTGTGCGTTTACTCCGCCTTCAATAGGGTTATTAGTCCTCGGACATTCTTTATCCAACACCAATGTTTCATCTAAATATCGAAACATTGTCTCTGTATTAATTAATACCACTAGAGAGTTATAGGCTTTTAGTAATCGTTCATGCGTAGCTCTTAAATTATCATTACTATCACGTGTCATTTCATTTAGAAACTCTTTAAAAGTCACCCTCCAATTAAATAATCGTTGAATCCATATTTTTGCATCTTCCTGTGTTTTTACGTTATATAAATCGCTTGCTAAATCTTTTAACATAATGCCTGCTAATGTCTTAGGCCGCCTAGTAGTGTAACGATGTACTTGCCATACGGCATGAACAATACAACGTTGAAGCTTGGCGGTACGCCAAACTTTTTTTAATGCTTTTCTAAGACCAGGTCCACCATCAGGAACGACCACAATGGGGGTCGCTATTCGCTGCATAAGAGCTTGCCATGAGCGAGACTGTTCTGACCTACATAAATACCACCCTAATACATATTCACCATCATAACAGATCAAAATACAAGCTTTTTTAGCTAAGTAAATACCATCAACGAATACCACATCTCTCGAGGTTTCAATTTTGGGCGGCATAGGCCATATTTGCCAGAAATCAGCTATCTGTCTACGAAATGTACGGCCCTGCCAGGCATGTCCTGTTATGTTTCTTTACTAAATAACCAATTTAGAAATCGATGAAAACATTTAGTAGTATTATCAATAGTTTGTGTAAAGGTGATGTTACACTGCTTACAATGCCATCGTTGTGATCCAGCTTTAGTTTTCCCATATTTTTGACAAGAAAATCCACAATTTATACATCTTACCAGCATGATTATTCCCTCCACTTAGAACACGATTTTCTAAGAAGATATAACCTTATTGAAGCCAGTAAAATCAAGGATTTTGGGACTTTTTACCAACACATTTTGTCCACCCTCTAAGTTTATCAAAAGAACTTAAAATAGCGATGGAGCCAGTAATTTACTGGCTCCATCGCCTATAAAACCAACACGTTTTGTCCTATAACCCCATTCTCGTTAGTAACTAGCACAATAAAAATAGCAGGGCTGCCACCCTGCTATTTTTTCGTTCATATGAGACTATGTCACATATTGACATCCCTTGTCATATATAGAATAACACTTCACTATAGTGTAGTCAATAAATCCTCTACGCAATCACTCTTAAAAGCTTATCCACTCTAAATTCTCAAAATTATTTAAAATTCGTTTATCCATTTTTACCACTTGATTGGAAAACTCTATTCGATTATTAACAAATGAAATATCTGTATACCATTCCTTTAAACTAGCATATACTTCATTCTCTAAATCAATAAACATAGTTTCTATGGGATCCCAGGTTTTGCATCTTACAGACTCGACCATAACCATGCTATTACCTATGAAAGTAACGTCCCTACCATAAATCCAAAACGGTAATACTTTCCCCTTTATAGAAATAGAATATATAGCATCTCCATGAGGCGGTTCCGTTTCATACTTTGCGCGTATTTGGTACTTTTCCATTATCTTGTTGCTAGCATTTTCTATATATGGCAACTTTGAAACTTTGTACTTTTCTGCGTTCATATAAGCTCCATAATTTTAATATCAATCACAACAAAGGTTACCTATGCAGTCATCATAGTTCTGTTATCAGTAGTCACTATCATTGCACTAGTTAAGTAGTACAACGATAAACGCCTAACGTATAGAGGAGTGCAGTCCTCTAACACGTTAGGCGTCATCATAATTTTGTTCAGTTTTAGATGAGCCTAACGCCCTAATCACGTTAATGGGCTCTCTTTATATGTATATTATAAGCTAATCAAGCTTAAAAAGATAGTACAGTAATAAACTCAATTAGTACCTACACTGTTAATCATTTCTCTAGCCCGCTCAACAGAAACTGGCTCATTAAATAAAAACACATGGTTCTGCCCCCCATGTTCCCAAGAGGCTAGATAGACAAAATCATCCACCATTCGATAGGTAACAATTATATCATTTACAACCTCTGTTTTCTGAGGTAAGTAATCCTTATAATCACCTGCGATATTACCAGATAGAGTCGATACGCGATACTTAATATACTTTGGCATATCATCTACACGGTCAAAATATGTTCCTTTTAAAAGCTCATGATAGGCATACACAACTTGTAATACATCGTGATCCACAATGGATACATGTACGGAACGTA
The DNA here is from genome assembly GCF_003463825.1 of Veillonella sp. AM51-8BH. GTDB lineage: Bacteria > Bacillota > Negativicutes > Veillonellales > Veillonellaceae > Veillonella. The sequence continues at coordinate 19,389 of NZ_QSDY01000017.1, read as the reverse complement.
ATCCCTCTAAACCACTTGGCAACTGCGGTTTAAAGTTCAAATGTTGCTTAGCCTCATATAGGGTATCAAACACCTCTAGAGATTGACCTTTACGAGTGCTTCTATAATCGCTATCCGTCATACTACAACTACCGAGTCTGTCAGGACATGGAAACTCATTTCTGTCACCATAGGGCTGATCATAAATAGAATTACCATTAAGACGGAATCTCATCAAATCATCTGCGAACACAACATTAATGGAACTTATAAAAGCTAGCGTAGCTAACGCACATACAACCTTTTTCATGATACAATCCCCTGCAAACAAACTACATTTATTAACTAAATTATATCATTAAAATTTGAAACAGCTATCATCATAAATCTATCCTATTTGATAGTATCTATCGCAAATAATTCTACTATTCAAAATTATTGTAGGTGCTATAATGAACTCAACAAAAGGAACAGGTGCTCATATGATACTAAATGCACTATTCCAAAACTATAGTTAGTAATTATAAGGAGGAAATAATCATGACACATACACAATTAACACAACTCGTACAAGCCTTATTAGATGCTCCAACAAGCAATGAAACAGTAAAGGAATTCGCTCAATCTTGGATCGATGCAGAAGACACCCCTAAACAGGCTGAACTCACAAAACAACTCGTATCTGTAGCGGAACAAAACATTGCTCTTATCGATGAAACAATCGGCTTTGCGGGCTCTGAACTAGCTACACAAATCCTTGGTGCAGAGGGCGCAGCTAATCTATTACAACATGCTAAATCTATCAAAGCACAAGGTGCAGAATTCTGTGACTGCCCTGGTTGCGTGGCTGCTAAAAATATTATTGATTTGAAAGCGGAAATTAAATAATACTTATCTATTAAAAGGTCATCAAAACATCATTGATGGCCTTTTTTTATATACTAAAACGGCCCCTCAAGAGAGGAGCCGCTTCTTATATAACCCTTACAGTGTCCATGCGAGTGCTTCACCACAGCTCGCATGCCTATCCCACTAGGCTGGACTGTTATATTATTTTGTATATGCTGTATGTGCTGTAGGTGCTACAGTATTAGCAATGATCGCTTTTGCCATGTCGCGATTTACAGGGCGTTCAAAGTACATCGCATGGTTTTGACCATCTTTTATCCAACCAGCGAGGTATACCATTTTTTCGCCACCTTTGAAAGTAACCTTTGTACCGTTTACTTTTTCTGTAGCTGTAACGCGATAATCCTTATGATTACCACTGATATCACCTTTTGTAGTACCTACGCGATACACAATACGTTTGCCTGCTGCTTGATTGCGAGTAGAATCTTCGCCAGCTTGGTAAACATACACAACTTGCAAAACATCTTTATTGATTGTGCTTACAGACTCAATATTATAGCCTACAGGTAATACTTTAGGTAGATGAGGCATAATATTCATGTATTTAGCAGCTTCATTAATAGTAGCGAATTCATGAATTGGGCTTGGCATACCAACCATTGGCGCTGCCTGTTCTGCAACTACAGGTTTAGCTGGATCTGGCTTTACATCAAAAGTACCTTGCGCACCAGCAACAGTGTAAGAACCTACACAAGCACATGCAACTGCCATTAATACAAATTTTTTAACCATGAGTATAATCTCCCTTCGGTCAATAAAAAAATTATTAAAAACACATTTATTTTGTATGTGATTTTTCCTCAACAATATTATGGATAATAGCCTTTGCCACATCTCGTGTAACGGGACGCTGAAATTCTAAAGAGTGATTTTGTCCATCTTTCATCCACGATGCAAGATAAACCATTTTCTTACCACCTTTGAAAGTAACCTTTGTACCATCTACACTTTCAGTTTCTATAACCTTATGAATCTTATGGTCATCGCTGATATCACCTTTTAATTTAGTAGATGTACGATAAAAAATAAGAGCACCACCGGCTTTATTTACGTACGGATCTATACCGGGTTCATACACGTACACAACTTGTAAAATATCTTTCTCAATAGTAATGACAGATTGAATATTAAATCCTACAGGCAATAGCTTTGGCATCTGAGGTCTAAACCCTATATATTCAGACGCTGCTTCTACAGTGGTAAATACATGTACAGGACTTGGCATAACAACGCCAGGAACAGCTGCTTCAACAGACATTTCTAAGGGGCCAGAAACTTTAGTTTGTGCATCCATAGCATCTTGACCCTTAACAACTCCATAGGTACCTATACAGATGCAAGCTAACGCCATCAAAAAAGATTTCTTTAGTATTGAGGTCATAATAATATACTCCGCAAAATACATTTTGCAAAATTATATTTATTAAAATATGCTTAATAAGTATATCCTAAATAATTGGGGAATTCAAGTAATATTCATCATATATCGGTTTTTATTAATATAGGTAAATAAAATCATTTATCAACTATGATATGACTAGTTACTTTTACCCAAAACATCAAGTATTAAGCTATTTCTTATGTACCATAAAGCCTGCCGCTTGTTGGTTTGCCATGATTGTCACATCAGAGATTTGCAGGCGTTTAGGTTGGTTTGTTACATATAGTACAACATCGGCCACATCCTCTGGTTGAACAGCCTCAATGCCAGCATATACAGATTTAGCTCGTTCCGCATCACCGTGGAAGCGTACTTCACTGAATGGAGTTTCTACGATGCCTGGTTGAATGGTAGTAACCTTAATATCTGTAGCTATGGTATCCATGCGAATGCCATCGCTTAATGTCTTTACCGCCGCCTTTGTAGCACAGTATACTGCACCATTAGGATATGCATAAATGCCTGCCGTAGAGCCCATATTTACAATATGACCTTCATTTTTATCGATCATAAAAGGTAATACTGCTTTTGTTACATATAAAAGGCCTTTCACATTGGTATCAATCATAGTCACCGCATCATCAACAGCACTATCTTGGAAAGGATCAAGCCCTTGTGCAAGACCCGCATTATTAACGAGCACATCGACGCCACCAAAAGCCTCGATAGCTGCAGGAACCTTGCTTTCAACATCCTCGCGACTACGCACATCAAGAACTAAAGTCTCAACACGCACGCCATATTCCTTAGACAAACGAGCCTGTACCTCGCCCAATAACTCAGCACGACGACCAGAAATCAACACATTATCGCCATGCTTTGCATAAGCCTCAGCAATACAAAGACCGATACCAGACGTTGCACCAGTGACAAAAATATTATGAGCCATAAAAGCCTCCACATCATCAATCCGTTTTATTCTAATAAGTTAATTATACCATTATGAAAATAAAAAAACGCTACCCTACCCCCTATAATCGATAAAAATAGTGTATACATTGGAGCCTTCCGCTATTCTCTAGAATGATATGCTGGCGCATCTGTATGTAAGACAAAAATATTTGAGCTCTACCACAGCTAGAAAGTAAATAGGGATACCTATTCGAAGCCGCCTTGGGCGCTACGCGTAGCATTCTCTCCTTTTCCCCTAAATGATATGTCGGCGCAGATAGGATTTAAAAGAATACATAAAGTGGCTTATGGATTTATGAATATGATAATAAAAAGAGGATACCCTTTCTGAAAACGACTTAGCGGCCCCGCATAGCGGGGTGGGTGGCTTTGGAGGCTTTCAGGAAGGGTATCCTCGGTCTATATTCTATTAAATATCTAACGCCACTTTATGCACATCTTTTATTTCAGATGCGCCAACATATCATTTAACACTTCCATGCAATCCCCCACGATGCCATAGTTAGCGTGTTGGAAGATTTCTGCGTTTGGATCGTTGTTGATAGCCACGATTGTGTCAGCGCCGGAGATGCCGCTCACGTGTTGGATAGCGCCGGAGATACCAAATGCCAAGTATAGTTTAGGGCTTACAGTTTTACCTGTTTGGCCTACTTGGTATGGCAATTTAATCCAGCCTTTTTCAACGAGTGGACGTGTAGCACCTACTACGCCACCGATAGCTTCAGCAAGTTCGTAAAGTTTATCGAAGTTTTCTTTAGAGCCCATGCCACGGCCACCAGCTACGATAATATCCGCTTCTTGGATATTGTAACCATCTTTGCTGAATGGAATGAAGTCGAGACGCTTCATGCGAATGTCTTCAGGCTTGAGGTCAAATTGTTCGATTTGAATACGGCCCCAGCTATCTGCAATACGTTCAGGCTTTTTAAATACGTTAGGACGTACGGAGCCCATTTGAGGACGATGGTTTGGAGAAATGATTTCTGCCAAAATATTGCCGCCCAAGGCAGGACGTGTCCATTCAACAAGGCCTTCATTGGTATCTACCGTCAAGATTGTACAGTCCGCTACAACACCGTTTTGCATGCGACCAGACATGCGAGGCGCCAAATCACGACCGTTGTTAGTGGCACCAATCAAGAGGATATTAGGCTTATGATCTTCAAAGAAGTCTGTTAACACCTTCGTATAGCCATCAGTTGTATAGTATTTCAAAAGCGGGCTTTCAAAAACGTGAACAATATCGGCACCATGTGCTACGAGTTCCTCTGCTTCAGTTTGAACATTCTCGCCTAATAGCATAACTTGAACGAGCTGACCCAATTCCTTAGCAATGCGGCGCGCTTGGCCGATCAGTTCATACGTAACCGGATGTACCACGTCATCGATGGTATCGGCTACGACAAAGACGTCTCTATATTCATCAAAATTTGTCACGGCCATTACCGGTCACCTCCTTTAGAACCTTCATCACCTTTAGCAGCTGCTACCGCCTTAAATTCACTAGGGGATACGCTTTCAACAGACGCAGCCCGTTGTACTGGGTCTTTTACATCTACGCCTTCATCATTGTCCTCAGCCACCTCAACAGGTGCATCATTTGGCACTAATAGATGAGCAAATTTTTCTGGCTTAATATGGTATGCCAATTCGAGAACCTTTTTAGCCCCTTCCTCTATGGATGGCAACATTTCTACTTTACCGCGGAGAGGTGGTTGGTACACCTTACGCACACGCGTAGGAGAGCCATTAAGGCCGATACGGCTTTCATCAATATGAGGCATATCTCGCAATGTTACGTGAGTGATAGTATACCGTTTCGCATAAATAGAGCTCCAAAGGCCTGGTTGGCGTGGCTCGTTGAGCTCAGCTGTGGCTGTAACCAATAACGGCAATGGAACCTCTACGATTTCATAGCCATTTTCATGTTGTCGTTTCACAACTGCTTTTTGAGCTGCTTGATCTACGGATAGTTCACAAGCATAGGTAGCTTGCGCCATACCGAGTTCCTCTGCAATTTGAGGCCCTACTTGTGCAGTATCGCCATCGATTGCCTGCTTACCACAGAAGATAATTTGGAACTGACGGTTCATAGTCCGTTGAATATGACGGATTGCAGACGCAATGGTATAGCTTGTAGCCAATGTATCGGCACCACCGAACGCACGGTCTGTAACGAGTACCGCATCATCAGCGCCGAGAGCTAAACATTGACGAAGTGCTTCTTCCGCCTGTGGAGGCCCCATGCTGACAACTGTTACACGACTACCTTCATATTGGTCTTTTACCGCCAATGCCGCCTCTAACGCATGCATATCGTCAGGGTTTACAATGCTAGGCAAGCCTGTGCGGATGAGATTATTTGTTTCCGGATCCAGCTTAATCTCAGAGGTATCTGGAACCTGTTTGATACATACTAATAACTCCATACACTCACCCCTGTCTAAATTCTACGCCCTTAGCGTTACGCGGATATTTCCAAGTTTTTACGATTGTTTCACCACAAAGAACACGGCATGTGCCGCATTCTAAGCAACCGGCGAAATCAAAGGCTAAATCGCCATTTTCTTGCAATGTATATAGACCGGCAGGACAACCATTGACGAGCTTCATTTTCTCTTCAAGGCTAAAGCCAGCGCCATCCACAAGGATATGAGGAGACGTTTCATCTACATAATATTTATTGGCGCCCAAACGCTCTTCTAGTTTCATAGGGAACGCACCCCTTTCCAAGCATCACGAATCAAGGTAAATAGGCCAATGTCTCCGACACGGCGCATAATTTTTTTCATCATTGGTACTGCACCATCACCGTTTACAGTGAATACGTCGCGCATCAAATTGTTAACAAATGCTGGGTATTCATTGAAAATACGCGGATGGGTAGCGAGGAATTTAGGCATATTTTTGTAACGCTTCAAGTCCTTCAGTAACCAAGAACTCTTGATTTGACGTTCATACAATTTAGCTACGCGATCCATGTTTTCGTCGCGCAACGCTACGTTAACTGCATCTGCTGCGCACATACCGGACTCGATAGCAAGGTCCATACCACGAATAGTATACCCAAGGTTCATACACATACGTGCCGCATCACCAACGATAATGTAACCATTACCGCCCAATTTAGGCATCGATTTATAGCCCCCTTCAGGTACGAGGTGGGCACTATGCTCTTTTAATTGGCCATTTTTTAACAATGGTGCAATTCTTGGATGGCTTGTGAAAGCTGAAAGCATGTCGTCTACAGAACGATCCGCTTTACCGATGTCTTCAAGGCCCACAACCATGCCCACAGAAAGGCTATCTTTATTTGTATAAATAAAGCCGCCCCCCAATAAGCCAGAGGTCATATCGCCCAACGTAAGCCATGCCATGCCATCATCACCAGACAGCATGAGGCGATTTTCGAGGTCCTCTTTTTTGAGTTTGTATACCTCTTTTACACCTACCGCCATAGTGCTTGGATCGGTAGGAGCTGTGAGGCCTGCTTTTTCTAATAATAGTGTATTAGAGCCTTCTGCGATGATAACGAGCTTTGCATATACTTCATCATCGTGGCAACGAACGCCCACAACGCGTTGTTTCTTACCTTCACCTTCAGTAATAAGGTCTGTTACTTGTACATTGGATACGAGAAGAGCACCCTTTTTCTCAGCCTCTTCAGCGAGCCATTTATCGAATTTAGCACGCAATACTACGTAGGATTCTTCGTTCGGTTGTCCATCTTCGTAGCTGTATTCAATAGTCGTCATTTCATTGCCAGCGCCAATAGAAATGCGTTCTTTTGTTACCTTACGTTCCAATGGGGCACGGTCTCTAAAGTCCGGTACTAACCGTTCTAAAGAATGCGTATAGATACGTCCACCCATCATATTTTTAGCGCCTGGTGCGGTACCGCGTTCAATGAGTAAAACCTTTACCCGTTGCTCCGCGAGGCGTAACGCCGCCGCAGAGCCTGCTGGGCCTGCACCAACAACGATAACGTCAAATGTTTCATTGCGATCAATTGCCATATACTCAGCTCCTTTAAATCAAAGCTTAGACTTACATAAGTTCATATAGTATATATATTTCTCTATTAAGAACCAAAATACCTCTAAAAATTACCACAGAAAAATGAATATATTCTATATTTTTTAACATTATGTTGTAAATAGCTCTATAGGATGTATATATACTCATTATATACTTATACTATTGCATACTATTCATTACCAACAGGTGCAACAAAATTCATCAATTCGTGAAATTTATAAGTTTATCTAGCTTTCACAGTGAAAGTAGCGTATGATAAAAGTAGGAAAAACCCTATACGGAGCAACACGCGTATAATACGACCGCATAATGCAAGACCACGGTCAAGGTTAGGCACTCATTATTTTGGAATTACCAGAGGAGGCCATATGGACCCGTTAAGAATCTTGAAAGCATTATCAAATCCACATCGGTTAGATATTATATTGTGGTTAAAGCACCCAGAGAAAGAATTCGGTGTACAAGTACACACTAAAACTCTTATCGATTTCCCTAACAGTGTGAGCGTTAAGAGTATTCAAAAGCGCTGTGGTGTATCTCAATCTTCCATCTCTACATTTATGAGCATCTTAGAAAATGCAGAACTTGTAGAGTCTCGTAAGATTGATCAGTATACCTATTTCCGTCGTAACGAAAAGGTAATCCTTGAGTTCGGCGAGTGGTATAACAAAGAGGTATCCATCCAATCGGACGATATCGACAAATTATTAGAAACGGTAAACTTAGAAGATACTTCGTATCCTTTGACAGACCTAACAGAGGAATCCTCTATGCCTGGCGAACAACTCGCTGTCGAAATCAATACTAAGGGATCCGATCATGATGAAAACAGGAAATAAAATACTCCCTCACTCACCATACTTAGGGATAAAAGGAAAAGAGCTATAATACATGTGATTATAGCTCTTTTTGATTTTTAATAATTCAATATATTTTGTAAATCTCGCCGATTATAGTAAATATGACGAACCTCCATTACATCTTCAATTACTACATAAAAGATATAAAAGTTGCGTACTATAATTTTATAATATGGATACTCACGTTGTTTCTTACTCGGATATACGGCAAAAGATTCTGGACAACTTAATCTTGTGTATATAGCAGCCTCAATATCTGTAATTAGTTGATGAGCGGCTTCTCTATTATGCAGAACATAAGTTATATAATCAACAATATGATTAAGCTCCTCTTCAAATAATGGTAAAATCGTAAGTTTATATTTCCGCTCCATCGATTCTCTCCCTTACGCGACGAAATACATCGGCACCAGAGTATCGAATTTTACTTTCTTTTGCTGCAGAATCAGCTTCATCCAAGGCGTACTCAATAGGATCTGTTAATGCTGAATATTGTTCAATACTCATTAACACCATAGTTCCATATCCATTCTTAGTTAAAAATACAGGCGAATTTGTTGTAATAACGGTTTCTTCAACTTCAGGAAATTTATTACGCAAGTCTGATACAGGTCTAATATTAATCAATATATACACCTCCTTATATCATAATTCTATCATTATTTTATTAATTTTACTAACAATATTATGGCAATCAATAGTTCAACTAAAAATGCCCTCCAACAGGAGGGCATCTATTATATTAGAATTATACTTCTTCTATCGTTGTGCTTCATAGGCTCTGAATAGTTTAGATAATAATTCAGGTGCCAAGCGCAATAGGTCTGGGTTTTCACAGAAGGATACGCGCAATTGTGTTCTGCCTGGATTATCTTCACCTTTTTTACCGCTATAGAAACCATTGAGTGGAGCCATGAGGAGTGTGTATTCTTTACCATCATCAAGACTAATAGCACCGTGTTCAGCACACCAAGAGGCAAATTCTACACCATCAAAGCCCGGTTTCGCTACCTTCCGTACGTCGATAACAAAGTAAATAGACGCTTCTGGACGAGATACGATGAAATCAGGTTCGACCGCTTTGAAACCTTCGTGAAGTTCAAAGATCATCTTACGGTAGTAATCGCGTTGTTGTTCATACCAGTTATGAAGCTCTGCATGGCTTTCATGAGCCAAAGCACCAAAGATATATTGACCTAATGTATTAGCACTAAGGTTCGCTGTATATTCGGCTACAGATTTTTCATAGCACAATTTGTTATCCGTAATGATGGCGCCAATGCGTAGGCCACAAGCGTTCCATACCTTACTAGCTGTTTCAAGGCTAATACGACGACCTTCAATACCAGGCACATCCTTATCTGTTAACGCCCAAATACTAGATGTTTCCTTACCTTTTTCGTAAGCCAATTCGCGATAGGCTTCGTCAGAGATAATCCACAAATTATGTTTAACACATAATTTTGTATATTCGATCAATGTTTCTTTACTGAATAATTGACCTGTAGGGTTATCGTAAGGAATGATGAGCAACGCACCTGGTTTTGTATCAATGATACGTTGTTCTACGGTTTCAACAGATGGCAATTCAAATTCGCCGTTTTCATTAAGTTCACGCTCAACAGTAACTGTTTTACGGCCAATGCGAAGACCTACCGCATCATAGTTTGTATAAGATGGGTTGAACATTAAAAGAGGGCGTTCCTCTTCGCCAGCACCACCACATACGCCAAGCATGATGATTTCCATCGCCATAGATGCACCATCTGTTACGAGTACATTAAGGCCTGTTGTATCAAAGCCTTGGCTGCGCAAAATGTGAAGGAATGCTTCGCGGCATTCATCGGTACCTGTCGTTGGTACATACGGTACAATGCCTGTATGGAACGGGCTATCCACACCGCCCAAATCGAACAACCGACGCTGCATGGCGGGATGCATAGGACGCATTACATTACCAATAGAACCATTCACCAAAATTGGTGGGTTCTTACGTTCCAAGAATTTAATTTGTCCTAGGCGAATGCCAGATGGCTTTCGAGCCATCATATACGGCGACAATTCTGGTTGTTTCATTGAGATCCAACTCCTCTAAAAAAGAAACTGCCTCGATAGGGAGGCTATATTAACTGTAAAAGTAACAAAACCACTACATACATGCCGTAGTTCTGTTCTTTACAAAGATAAAGTACTAATATATTGATATATATAGATACTTAATATTATAGTGCTTTTACTATAGAAAATCTACTAAAAACTATAAAAATAAGCCTATCAGTACATAAAGAAAAAACCGAGCCAATTTGAGCTCGGTCTTATATGCTACATCAACAATCGAACAGTTAAATCATCAAATTATCTGTCGATTGTTTTACGTCCATGATCATTTGTGTTCGTATTCTTTGTAGCTTTAGCTGTATGTTTTGTTGTAGATGCCTTAGTAACAGGTTTTACCTCTTTACCTTTAGCAGGTTTAGCTTGTTCTGCTTTCACAGGTTTAGCCTTTTCTTGTTTTACCTTTTTAGGTTTCTCTTGTTTCACTTTCACAGGTTTTTTAGCATTAACTGCTGCACCTGCTGGTTTAACAAAGGCATTATTAAGGTTTGTCGCCACTTGTAATGCTACGTCAGAGTTTGGCGTAGATACGATGGATTGACCGGCTACTGTTACAGTACCACCACTGTAGGATGCAGAGCCTGGTGTAATTTGGTTGTTATGGTACAATCGTGCCAATTTACCAGCCATGTAATACGCACGTTCTTCCCCTGTATAACGTCCGCTGCCTGCTGGGCTATAGATATTATCGCCATTTACATAAACAGCGCCTTTAGACACATTTACATGGTTTCCAGAGTATGTGTACATGCGGGAAATATTGTTATTTACCCGATCAGACAACTTAGGATGGTTATTAGGTGCCACTACTTGTGAAAGTCCTTCACGATAGTGCTCCCCAACCTTGTTACGTAATACCGCCATAGAACCAGCTGCACCGCCCACATTGTATGGAGATTCGCTTAAAATCTTGAATCCTAGTTCATCGGCTGCTTTTTCTTGGCTCATTGTAAATACTTGGTTAGACAAGTAGTTGCCTGCTACGTTAGACAATAACGCAGCCCCTTCGCTACCACCAGCTGCAATGCCTACGGCTGTAGAAAGGCCAATTTGCTTTTTAGCGCCATTGATAATATCTTTATGCTCACCATGAGCAATTTCATGGGCCATTACATAGGCCAATTGATCATCATCAAGGGTATCCAAAGCACCTTTATTAACAGACATAACGCGACCAAGCGTTGCAAAGGCATTAAACTCTGTATCAGGGTTTGCATAGACAACGTAAGAACGTTTTACGCTAGGAGATGCCTCTAATGTTTTCAAGATGCGTTGTACGCGCGCTTGCGCTGCACTATCGTTTAAGTAACCAGTTTTCTCCTTAGTACGTGCCAAGCTTTCTTGTTGGCCTTGTTCGGAGTTATCCATTTTATTTAATGCAGTAGATACATACGCCATGGCAACAGCGCCACCAGCCAATGTTTGTACCGCACTAGATGCCGCATTCACAGGTGCTGTTTGCATAATAGCAGGCGCCATTGTTGCTGCCATAGCTACAGATAACGTAGCTGCTGTAAGTTTCTTGTTCATTCTCTCAACCTCTCGAATTGATTAACCATATAGTAATAAAACAAATTATCACACTAGATTTACACACTATGTATATAGTATCTCTCCATGGTAAATATAGAATGAATAATGGAACAATCATTCATTTATCCTAAGATTTTCCAACGGATTATTGATCATTCAAACATTGCTGACTATTGATCTGATGTTACTGGTTTAGCTGAAAGTACAACCGCTTCTTTACCATCTTTAGAAACGGCGCCGCCATGTGTATAGCCAACTACATCAAAGCCCGCCTCTGCACACTGCTCTGCGATGTTTTCATAATTTTCATTCTTACCACGTGTACATGTAGAAAGATGAACCGTAGTAACACCTTTTTTCTTGAAAGACTCAATCTTCTTAGCTAGATCGCCACCACTGTGTGTGAAACCGACCAACTCAATATCCTCGTCTGCATAACGCTCAAAGGAATCTGCTTTATTCATAAATGCTTTTAAACAACCACCGCAAGAACAGCGCTGCATTGTATCCTCATTAACGAGAACTGCAATTTTTTTAGTCATAAAACCTCCTATTAAAGTATAGTTTGAACTTTAGTATAACATATGTATTGAGAAATGATGTATCTTAAAGCACATAAGTGAATATAAGATATATAACTATATATGTATTATCAATAAACATGATATAACTTGAAATTCTAGTTGAATGCTCTTAAAGATAGGCAATCAACATGAACTTGAATAGTAATTACAAAGATGTTAAATCATCCCCATTAATTCTTTAAGCTACCAAAAACCATCACGTATCTATATAGTAAAGATAAGAATTTAGAGTATATAAAACTATTTAAAATTGAAGGTTGATAGCATATATGCTATCATTAAAGAAAGAAGGATTTGGATGGAGAAACCTAAGTTTATATCTTATACTAGACCAAATGGTCGTAACGAGTTTGAAGAGTTTTATAACTCACTCCCTACAAAAGATAGAAATAAACTACGTGCCACCATTGATATGATTGAAAAAGCAGGCATACAACCAGCAATACAACTTGAATGGGTAAAAAAATTAAATTCTGAAATATACGAGATACGATCAAAAATATCTTCGAATATACAAAGAGCTTTATATTTTCACATAAAAAATAATCAATATATTATTACACATGGATTTACTAAAAAAACTCAAAAGACACCGATAAAAGAAATAATAAGAGCTAAGCAGATAAAACAAGAATTTGAGGAGGAATATTATGCCACTAAAACCATTAGATAAGATATTTGAGAAAGATAGAAATAATCCTACTTTAACAGAAAGTTATTTAGAGGAAAAAGCTAAATTAGAAAATGCCTTAGCTGTTTTAAAAGCACGAGAGGCTGCAGGACTAACACAACGTGATTTAGCGAAAAAATCTGGAGTTCCACAGTCTACAATCGCCCGTATAGAAAAAGGTGCCAATACAAGTTTAAGCACTATGTGTAAAATTGCATTTGCTTTAGATAAACAAGTAAAGATTAGTTTAGTCTAGAAAGACCCCCCCTATAAGCTGGTTTAAAGTGCTTATAGGGGTTTTATGTGTTTCTGAATGGATCTAGACATAATTTTAATTACAAATCTGTAAAGTGACTCAACTAGTTTACGGTTCGGTAACATTGGCACGTTGTGCCGCGTTACCGTTTTGTAAAGTTCTTATCTACCACTAGCAGCGGCTTCCTATCACACTCGCCCATGGCAATATATAATACAATAGTTTAATGTACGGTACACTTTTTAGGGCTTCGTCGAACCTGATGCAATGGACGTATGCGTCGCTTAGGTCTAATTACTGTACGGTGGCCCTACTTGCTTCCTCACTGTGGATTTCCCTACGCTACTAAGTAGCTTGGTAAATCATACGTTCGGAAGAAGGTGATGTGTGGGCCCCATGCGTCGTTTTACTCCTCTGTGGCCTCACACCCTACCCTTCCCAGGGCCGTCTTACACGGACACGTACATAGATACAACCTCTACAACCTTGGCTGGAGGCGTCTCTAGCAGGGTTAGCTAGTCGAAGACTAGCAAAAAGAAAAAGGCCTACCTTCAGGTAGACCTTTTTCTTTTCGTTAATCAGCGGCTTCCTATCCTCCCAGGCCGTCTCCAGCCAAGTACTTTCGGCGTTTATGAGCTTAACTACTGTGTTCGAGATGGGAACAGGTGGATCCTCATAGCCATCGCCACTGAATCTGTCAGAGTTTGTACTCTGAAAACCACATAGAAGTTATATATATTTGTTGCACATTCTGCTTAATGTTTTTGTTTAAGTAAAGCCCTCGATCTATTAGTACCAGTCAGCTCCAAACCTCACGGCTCTTCCACACCTGGCCTATCAACCATGTCGTCTACATGGGATCTTACTAGCTTATGCTATGAGAAACCTCATCTCAAGGCTGGTTTCACGCTTAGATGCTTTCAGCGTTTATCCGTCCCGAACGTAGCTACCCAACTGTACCCTTGGCAGGATAATTGGTACACCAGCGGTTCGTCCACTCCGGTCCTCTCGTACTAGGAGCAGCCCCCTTCAAGTTTCTTGCGCCCGCGATGGATAGGGACCGAACTGTCTCACGACGTTCTGAACCCAGCTCACGTACCACTTTAATCGGCGAACAGCCGAACCCTTGGGACCTACTTCAGCCCCAGGATGTGATGAGCCGACATCGAGGTGCCAAACCTCCCCGTCGATATGGACTCTTGGGAGAGATTAGCCTGTTATCCCCAGGGTAGCTTTTATCCGTTGAGCGATGGCCCTTCCACTCGGCACCACCGGATCACTAAGCCCGACTTTCGTCCCTGCTCGACCTGTCCGTCTCGCAGTCAAGCTCCCTTCTGCCTTTACACTCTTCGAGCGATTTCCGTCCGCTCTGAGGGAACCTTTGGGCGCCTCCGTTACTCTTTAGGAGGCGACCGCCCCAGTCAAACTGCCCGCCTAAGACTGTCCGGCCGGTCGTTACTCGGCCCGTTAGAAATCAATTAATGAAAGGGTGGTATCCCAACAACGACTCCTCTAAAACTGGCGTCCTAGATTCTAAGTCTCCCACCTATCCTGTACATTCATTAACTAAGTTCAATCTTAGGTTGCAGTAAAGCTCCATGGGGTCTTTCTGTCCAGTCGCGGGTAACCTGCATCTTCACAGGTACTTCAATTTCACCGGGTCCCTCGTTGAGACAGTGCGCAAGTCGTTACACCTTTCGTGCGGGTCGGAACTTACCCGACAAGGAATTTCGCTACCTTAGGACCGTTATAGTTACGGCCGCCGTTTACTGGGGCTTCAATTCAGAGCTTCGACCGAAGTCTAACCCCTCCTCTTAACCTTCCAGCACCGGGCAGGTGTCAGCACCTATACATCAGCTTTCGCTTTAGCAGGCACCTGTGTTTGTGGTAAACAGTCGCTTGCGCCTCTCTTGTGCCACTCATTCATGCTCCATGCGTTGCTGCACTTCACACTACATGAGTCCTCCTTTTCCCGAAGTTACGGAGGCATTTTGCCGAGTTCCTTAACGAGGGTTTTCCCGCGCACCTTAGGATTCTCTCCCCGCCTACCTGTGTCGGTTTTGGTACGGGCGATGTGTCTCTACCTAGAAGCTTTTCTCGACAGTGTAGGATCAATCACTTCGTTACTATCGCTAGTAACTCGTCATCACATCTCAGCTTTTAGAGCTACGGATTTGCCTATAGCTCAACCTACCTGCTTAAACACGCACTTCCAATCGCGTGCTGACCTACCTTACTGTGTCACTCCATCGATCAAACGATTCACACCGGTACAGGAATTTCAACCTGTTGTCCATCGCCTACGCTTTTCCGCCTCGGCTTAGGTCCCGACTTACCCTGAGACGACGATCGTTGCTCAGGAACCCTTAGGCTTTCGGTGGAATGGATTCTCACCATTCTTTTCGCTACTCATACCGACATTCTCACTTCTCATCAGTCCACAACTCCTTACGGTACTGCTTCAACCCAATGAGAACGCTCCCCTACCCATATACATTGCTGCATATGACACGACTTCGGTTTTACACTTTAGCCCCGGACATTTTCGGCGCAGAGTCTCTCGACCAGTGAGCTATTACGCACTCTTTAAATGGTGGCTGCTTCTAAGCCAACATCCTGGTTGTTTTGGAAATTCCACATCCTTCGCCACTTAGTGTAACATTTGGGACCTTAGTCGGTGTTCTGGGCTGTTTCCCTCTTGACAATGGACCTTATCATTCACTGTCTGACTCCCGAGTATAAGTATAGCCATTCGTAGTTTGACTAGGTTCGGTAACCGGTATGGCCCCTAGCCCGATCAGTGCTCTACCGCCTATACTCTCAACCTCGAGGCTAGCCCTAAAGCTATTTCGGGGAGAACCAGCTATCTCCGTGTTCGATTGGCATTTCACCCCTATCCACAACTCATCCCAAAGCTTTTCAACGCTCACGAGTTCGGTCCTCCACACAATTTTACCTGTGCTTCAACCTGGCCATGGATAGATCACTACGGTTTCGGGTCTACTATTACTAACTGAACGCCCTGTTCAGACTCGCTTTCGCTGCGGCTCCGTGTCTTCCACTTAACCTCGCTAGCAACAGTAACTCGTCGGTTCATTCTTCAATAGGCACGCCGTCGTCCTGATATATATACAGACTTCGACTGTTTGTAGACATACGGTTTCAGGTTCTCTTTCACTCCCCGCCAGGGGTTCTTTTCACCTTTCCCTCACGGTACTATGCGCTATCGGTCGATATCAGTATTTTGGCTTGGAGGGTGGTCCCCCCTGCTTCCCACAAGGTTTCACGTGTCTCGTGGTACTCTGGATACAGTCCCATGTATGCAAGGTTTCGATTACAGGGCTTTCACCTTCTGCGGCTGAGCTTTCCAACTCGATTCTTCTACCTCATTTACACTTGATGACTGTCCTCAACCCCGGTGCGGTTGCCCGCTCCGGTTTGGCCTCTTTCCCGTTCGCTCGCCGCTACTAAGAAAATCTCGTTTGATTACTTTTCCTCTGGGTAATTAGATGTTTCAGTTCCCCAGGTGCCCTCCTCATACTCAAAGGTATGGGTGACAGTGCATAACCACTGCCGGGTTCCCCCATTCGGAAATCTACGGGTCAAAGGTTGCTTGCACCTCTCCGTAGCTTATCGCAGCTTACCGCGTCCTTCTTCGGCTGATATCGCCAAGGCATCCACCGTACGCCCTTAAAATCTTTACTTAAAAT
>NZ_QSDY01000016.1 GCF_003463825.1 Veillonella sp. AM51-8BH | reverse complement strand
TATTACTAATTAATAGTTATAGTGAATCGTCTTTGACTATGATAAAATAAATATATATTATATAAATAATAAGAATTTAATATAAAATACTTTGGAGCAATACAATGAAATCAAAATCACTTATAACAATTTTAATTGTTGCTATTGTAGGTGCGCTTGCAGCAGCATGGTATTTCATGTGGTACATCCCCCACACACCGGCATATACGCTAAAAATTATTCATCAAGCAGTACAAGACAAAGATGCAGATGAAGCTTTACGCCATATAGATACAAAATCTATTGTAAAAAATATTTTAGAACGGGAAGGCAATAAATATATAGATACATCTAATCCATTTGGTAAAGCTACTATTGCAGCAGCTAAAACATTTGGTCCATCTTTAATTGAAGATGTAATGAGAAAATATATCGAAGATCCAGACAGCTTTAAATCTCAGCCGGCTACAACAGATACTAACAATACAGCTCAAAGTGATGACAACATGTCTATGGTCGATCGGCTTGTAGATGGCCGTCTTTTCAAAGAGCATGATGTAGAGGTTAAAAATATCAAATCTGAAGACGATGGAGATACAGCTATCGTAACCGTAACAATACAAAACAACAAAAAGAATATGACAAAAGATATACGAGTTTTAATGCGTCATTTAGGTGATGGCACCTGGGTTATTTATGATATTCCAGATATGGAAGACTTATATACAGTAACTCGTAAATAGCTTGTAACAAACAATAAACAATAAGTAATTATTAACTTATACGGAACCTAAAAAGGACAGTAGATACTAACATAGTATTTACTGTCCTTTTATCATTATCTATTATCTATTACCTATTACGTATTACGCACTAGTTATTAGTTATTAGTTATTAGTTATTAGTTATTAGTTATTAGTTATTTGTTATTATCTATTACCGATCAAAGTCCACAATGGATAATGTTACGGTCACTTGTGAGATGAGTCGTTCTGCATCGTCCTTCATGTCAAAGCGCCATACATGTGAAGTTTTCCCTTTCACCAATAGTGTACCATGGGCTGTTAAAGAGCCTTCACATCGTACAGGGCGCAAGTGGTTAGCTGTAATAGATTGACCTACGCCAAATTTATCAGCACCAATGAGTTCGTTACTCATCATTCCAGCTGCAATTTCTGCAAAGGCTAGGGTCGCCCCTCCATTTAGGTAACCTTGCGGTTGCTTATGAAAGTCACCTAAATTCATTTTTGCCACACATGTAGTGTCACTTGTCATATAAGGCTTTTCAATTTGTAAAGCTTCAATCAAATTCATAGTGTTCGTTTCTCCACACAATACGCTTCTAATCGATCATCAAAAACAGTTACACCTAACCCATCACCATCAGGTACGTGCATTACACCATTTTTAAAAGTGAGGTCGGGATAGATGAGGTCTCGTTCAAAGTATCTATTGGAATCCGATAGGTCTCCTACCATATAGGAATCACCTAGTGCAGCGAGTTGAGCATGGAGCATTTTAGAAACTCCAGACTCCACCATGCTACCAATCCAATACGGAATATGACTTTCTCTACAAAGATTAATAGCTGCCTTTGTTGGCACAAGACCGCCCATGCGCCCTACTTTTATATTAAGTACATCAATTAGACCATATTCAATAGCATAGGATAAATCATCATAGCCTAATATAGATTCATCTAAACAGATAGGTGTTTCAATATTCCAATCATCATTGTTAAGACGTTCCCACTTCCATTCCTTATAGGATTGGAGCGTCGTCATAGCAAAGGGCTCTTCTATGCAGGCTAACTTCAAATCGTTGAATTGACGAACCTTATCGATGTCATTATACGAATAGCTTTGGTTTGCATCAGCAGCTAAGACTAAGTTTGGATACTGCTTACGGACGAGAGATACTCGTTCATAGCCATCTATGGGATTTACCTTTAATTTAATGCGCTTACAACCATTTGCCACATGGGCTTCTACGGTATCTAACAATTGTTCCATCGGTACATCACCGATGACAACGCCACTTTCAATGGTGTCTTGTAAGGGCTGCCCCATGATATAGGAAACAGAATTTACACCCAGTCTCTCACAATGAAGATTGATAAGGGCATTCTCTACAGCAGCAATGGTCATCGGCATATGATCTCGATTGAGCCAGAATTGCAACTGCCGTACATAGGTCATAAGCGCTTTAGGCCGCATCAAGCGGAGATTAAATATATAATCATCCACCAATTTTTTCCAACAGGTATCTACAGTTTCCGCCGTATAGAATGGGTCTGTGAAAGCCACACATTCCCCATAGCCAACATAACCTTGTTGGTCCTCAATGCGGATTACAATGGTTTCTCGTTCTTTTACCTCACCCTTGGCGGTTTTAAAATTAAACTTCAACGGTAGTTTAAGGCGATATGTAGTTATACTTTTAAAATTTAAAATATCATTCATAAGCGCCTCAATCTTCTAAACGCAGTTCATTACGCACAATTTTACCGGTCCCATTACGAGGCAATGCAGGTAAAATTCTTACATATTTAGGGATTTTGTACTTTGCTAAGGAAGAAGTCATAAAGGATAGAATCTCATCGGCTGTCATACTTTCACCATCATGAAAGGCTATAAATAGAGCTGGTACCTGCCCCCATTTAGGATCAGATACAGGTACAACGGCACATTCCTTCACCGCTGGCAATGTATAGACTAGGTCCTCTAATTCCTTAGGGTAAATATTTTCACCACCAGAGATAATAAGGTCTTTGCGGCGATTCAGAATATATACAAAGCCATCTTCATCAATATAGCCAATATCATCTGTATTAAGATCACCGTTGATAGGTTCCTTGTCGATATACCCAGTCATAACCATAGGGCCCGTCAAATGGATCTCCCCCACTCCATCCGCATCAGGATTATCAATGCGAATCTGCATACCAGGTAATGGTTTGCCTACAGAATCTCGTTTATGAGGATAATCCAATACGGAGAATGTCACACTTTGACTAAAGGTTTCAGTCATGCCATAGGTCTTGTAAATTGGTAACAATTTCTTTTCACAAGCATCAATAAGCGCCATAGGAATGAACTCTCCACCGAGCAAAATCACTCGTAATGTATGATGTGTAATCTTCGGTTCTAATTGGGTCAAAATAGTAGGCACGAGAGACATCATATTGATTTTCTCTGCTTCAATGAGTTCTAAAATCTTTGCTTCATCGTATTTAGGCAAGATAGTGACAGCCGTTCCATTATAAAGAGAGCGCATCAAGATAGATAATCCACTGACATGGAACAAGGGCAATACCATAAGCCAATTGTCTTGTGCAGTTTTACCTAGCACCTCTTGAGATGCTTGTACATGAGCTCTAATTTGCCCCCATCGAAGTGGTACTGATTTAAACTGACCTGTTGTAGCGCTAGTGTTCATAATGGCCGCAATGTCTGCATCATCAAAGTTCCAATCGAAAGTGTCCTCTAAATTCAGATTAGACAGAATGGATTCTAGCGGTTCAAACTCAATGGCACATAGTGAACTAGGCAGTTGATTATGTCGTTCTTTACTATGTAATACGGTAGTAATACCTAATTGTTTCAATTGGTTTTCTATCTCATTGGGCTTAAGATGTACATTCAGCAGCAATACCTCTTTATGAGCTAGCATAGCTGCCAGTACATAGATTGCCATAGTAACAGAGTTGTCCGATAAAATGGCCACACGGGAGCTTTCAAGAGGTAGCAATTCACTAGCCACATGAAGCACACCGCCATATATATCGTTATAAGTATATTCATTTATACATATGCGATCAGGATAGTGCTGTACACCATACCGTAACCATTCCATCGTCTCACCTCGTATCTAAAGATAATGCCTTATGATTAGTAATTAATAACCAAAGATATTATAAGAAAGGCGCCTCATATAGAGGCGCACTTGTCGTTTTTATAATACATCCCATTCCTAGTAATAGACTGGTACTACGTTCTGATTAAGGGAATTTAGGGAATTGTTTGAAGTTCGGTTTGCGTTTTTCTTTAAATGCGTCACGACCTTCTTTTGCTTCATCGATTGTGTAGTACATCAATGTAGCGTCGCCTGCGAATTGTTGTAAGCCTGCAAGACCGTCAGTATCGGCATTGAAGGCACCTTTTAACATGCGCAATGCCATTGGGGACAATTCAAGAATTTCGTTACACCATTGAACTGTTTCTTCTTCCAATTTGTCAAATGGTACAACACAGTTAACCATGCCCATTTCATAGGCTTGAGCAGCTGTGTATTGACGGCAAAGGAACCATACTTCACGAGCGCGTTTATGGCCGATCATACGAGCCAAGTAACCTGCACCATAACCAGCATCGAAGGAACCTACGCGAGGACCAGTTTGACCAAATTTAGCATTTTCAGAAGCGATGGTAAGGTCACATACGATGTGCAATACATGGCCACCACCGATAGCAAAGCCATTAACCATAGCGATGACAGGTTTTGGGATAACGCGAATCAAACGTTGTAAATCAAGAACGTTCAAACGAGGTACATTATCTTCACCTACATAGCCACCATGACCGCGTACGCTTTGGTCACCACCGGAGCAGAATGCTTCTTTATCTTCACCTTGACCGTGGTTTGCACCAGTCAATACGATTACGCCTACTTCGTTATCTTCACGAGCTACTGTGAAAGCATCGATTAACTCCATAACAGTTTTAGGACGGAACGCGTTACGTACCTGTGGGCGATTAATAGTAATCTTTGCAATGCCATTATATGTTTCGTAAATTACATCTTCATAATTACGATCCAATACTTTCCAATCAAATTTGCTCATGGACTTAACCTTTCTTATGTAAAAAATCTAATACCGCTTGTTCAAAGGCCTGCGGTTTTTCTATATGTACATTATGTCCCGCCCCTTCGACGACGACATGTTTAAAGTTTGGCAACTTGCCAAATACATCTCTTCCTATTGTAGTATATTTTGTATCTAATGCGCCACTCACATATAAGCCTTTACATGATAATTTTTCTAACTGATCACCTATATATGTCATAACACCTTGGCCTGACCCACGAAGGGTGCATGCTAATGCGTACGGACTATTATGAGAACGACGTAAATGAATTAATTCAGTGACCGCTGGTAAAAGCTGCTTTTGACTTTCAAAAATAGGAGCCTCCGCCCAACGCGAAGCGAACCAAGAGCCATCGTTATGTTCTATATGGTGTGCTAATTCTTCATCGGCTTTACGGCGTGCTGCTCGTTCAACGTCTGAAGCAATCCCCACAGAACCACTTTCAAGGATAAGCCCTTCTATTTCGCTGTCATATTGTAATGCATAGGAAAGCGCTATACGGGCCCCCATGGAGTAGCCCATGAGATAATATCTATCACCTACCATGTGATAGATAACGGTATGTAAATCCTCTATCATTTTAGGAATGGTATAAGCCTCATCCTCTTCAGGAATATCAGAATCACCATGACCTATCAAATCGATACGGACCAATCGATATCCAGGCAGATTAATAGCGTCCCAAGTGTAGCTCGATTCGGAGAAACCGTGGAGACACACGATAGGTTCCCCATCGCCAACTACAGTCAAACCGTAGCGGTATTCCCCTAAGTCAAAGTACATGCGCTGAGCTGGATTGCATAAAGCATTATCTACAATACTGCAAAAATACTGACTCATAGTAATGCCTCCATATCAACTGAAACCTTCGTATATTTCTTATGCAATTCTCTGCTATATTCCCTATTTGTAGGAATTTCAATGATATGAACGCCTATTTCTTGACTAACATTAGCCAATACAGAACTCAACTCATCGGGGCTGGAGATTTTAGTATAGCCACAACCATAGAGTTTTGCAGCCCCACTGTAATCTAAACCTTGTGATGTAGAGAACAAGTAGTCAAAATGCTTTGTCCCCTTTTGAGGTAAGTATTCAAAAATACCGCCGCCATCATTATTATGCAAAATAATAGTTAAGTTTAAATTATGGGTTTTCGCTACCGCCAAGCCATTCAAATCGTGGAACAAGGATAAATCCCCCGTTACTAGATATGTAGGTTTACCATTTGTTGCCAGTCCTAGAGCCGTTGAAATAGTGCCATCAATACCATTGACACCTCGATTACCGTAAAGAACCGCCTTAGATTCTCCACTGAACCAGAAGTAATCAAAATCGCGAATCGTCATACTATTGGCAACAAAAATTTGTCCATCTTCAGGAATGTGTTCTTGTATCTCGCGTATAGTTCGGCCTTCAAAGCAATGAGGCTCATCAATAGCTGTACTTAGTTGTTTTTTACCCTCTTGTTCTAATCGTTGCCATATGTTTAAGTACTCATCAGAGTTATTATTTTTGCCATACAAATGTGTAAATACATCAATGCTAGCTTGGATATGCATGGTAGTTTTATCTGTTGGATTCATAGAGTCCATGGTAGGATTTACCTCGATATACTCCACATCAGTCCAGCTAGCAATCATCTGTTGTACACGTTTCGATACAACAATTTGACCAAACTGAATTACACAATTTGGTTTTAACTCATTCCAAAGAGCTTGCCCTGCTAATAATGCATCATACGTAGAGATAACAACATTATTAGTATCAATCCCCTCTTTATTGCTTTGATTATCCGCCGAGTTATAACGTCGTCTTACATTAGACAACGGATCAGCCAAAATAGGGGCTTGTAAAGCCTCCCCAAAGGAACGAATCGTATTAGCTTCATCTATATCGATCTGTGGGCCTGCTAGGATAAGGATACGGTCATATCTTTCAAGTAAATCATTAATCTCGTTTGTACCATCATTTCCATGAGCAATATCAATTGCATTATTAAAATGAGTCAAATTAGTTCTATTATCACAGCCAAACACACTACTATAGTTTGGTTTAACCACTTTAAAGGAACTGCGACCAGCTTCAAAATGGTTACGACTCAATTCTGGTACCAATGGTTCAAAGAGAGGCACATTAATATGTACTGGCCCTTTTTTCGTATCCATCGCTTTCATATACGCTTTACGCGCTACTTGGCGAGGATATGTATAGTAATGAGATTCTTGAGGCACTGCTAATTCTTCATAGTAGTTTACAGCTGTACCAAAGATTTTGTGTTGATCTACAGTCTGAGGAGCCCCTACATGCAATAATGTATGAGGTCTATCAGCAGATAGTACAATGAGCGGTACCCCGCTATATTGAGCTTCCAAAACAGCTGGCAAATAATGGGCCACAGCAGAACCAGAAGTACATACGAGTACAGTTGGTTCTTTATGAGCCTTTGCAATGCCAAGAGCCATAAAACTAGCAGAGCGCTCATCTATATTCATATAGGTTTCAAATCCATCATGCTCCTTGAACAGCATGGCCATCGTCGTAGAGCGAGAACCAGGGCTAAACACTGCATGACGGACGCCGAGTTGGTAGAACTCATCTACCAAGGCAGCAATATATTCATTCATTATATTCCCTTTCAAACACCCCTAGAGGTACGGAAACAATTATAAGGCATCAAGAATGGTGCGCATTTTATTATTAGTTTCAGCGTATTCTTCATCCGCATCAGAATCAGCTACAACGCCACATCCTGCATAGGCATACAATACATTATCCATGATAAGAGCAGATCGTATGGCAACTACAACGATGCCGTCCCCCATATCCTTCATAAAACCAAAAGGCGCTGCGTACATACCGCGTTCATGAGATTCGTATTCTTGTAACAACGCCAGCGCTTTTTCTCTCGGTTCACCACCAAGAGCTGGTGTAGGAT
Organism: Veillonella sp. AM51-8BH; assembly: GCF_003463825.1. Classification (GTDB taxonomy): domain Bacteria; phylum Bacillota; class Negativicutes; order Veillonellales; family Veillonellaceae; genus Veillonella. The sequence goes on along the minus strand of NZ_QSDY01000016.1, from coordinate 25,458 downwards.
GGAGCAATTTAGCCCACTCTACAAGAGATTTTGTACTATCCTTTGCAGTAATTATGGTACGCAAATGATAGAGGTGAGATAACTCCATAATGCCGGTTTCCCCCACCGTAACATCAGGAGTGATTTGTTTCATCGTATTTACGATACGGTCGCGAACAATATTATGTTCAACGATATTTTTTGTATTAGTTAGTAATTGTTCCTTCGTCCACGCATTAGGACCATCCTTTGGGGCTGTTCCAGCTAAGGCATAGCTAAGTATTTCAATGCCACGATGGCGCACTAAAATTTCTGGCGATGCCCCTACAAAGGTACGCCCATCCTTTTCATAGCCAAAAATAAAACAATTAGGATTATTATCGACTAAATTAGCTAAAATACTTGACACATTATATGGTGTTTCGCTAGTGAATTCTACCTCACGAGAGGAAACGACCTTAGTCATCTCACCGCTATTGATACCATCAGATATAGCAATCATCAAACGGTTCCAATCCGCCTTATCATCGCTAGTTTCCTTGTAGTTATGACGAACTCGAGGTACCTCATAATTCTCAATGGGTACACTTTCACCAGCATGTAGATAGAAGGACTCTCCATTTTCTACGATGTAATAATGGGTAAAAGCAATCATTTCATGGCCCATATTAGACCATTTAGGATCTTTTACAGTATCAAAAAAAGTATCCCCATAAAATACATACGCATAATTATGGCGATCGTCATCATCTTTAACCGTCGCTAGACGTTTAGCGCCCACAACGATGCGGTCACTTTGGCGATCCACCCAAAACACGCGTTCTTCATTGGGGAAATTCATCCAAAATGATACCGGACTATTCAGTTTTAACGGTTCTTTGTTATATTTCATAGTTGTATGTCGCTATACGAAAAATAGACTATAGTAAAAACACCTAATATGTAGAAGATGTACTTCTACATATTAGGCGCCATCAATAGGTTTCAAAATGTTGAGATGAGCCTAACGCCATCACACGTCGATGGGCCCTCTTTATATCTACATTATTATAACATAGGTAACCATTAAAAGGTAGAAAATAAAAACCTCTACACCACATGCGCTATGCATAAATGTAGAGTTTTTATATGTTTGAAATGCTATTGTACTCTTTTAAATACATGTTTACATGATTTAAAAGACCTTTAGTTTATTTGAAAGCTTTCGCCCCAATATCTGTACGATATTGCATGCCCTCAAAATCGATATGTTCTATACGTCCATAAGCTCTATCGAGCGCAGTTCTAAGATCTTTACCAAGACCAACTACACCTAGAACGCGACCGCCATTTGTGACATACTCTTCACCCACTAGTTTAGTGCCAGAGTGGAATACGATGGTTGTATCATGTTGTTTAATATCACCATGAATCACATCACCCTTGGAAGATGTTTCAGGATATCCTTTAGAAGCAAGAATGACACAAGCAGCAGAGGAATCTTTCCATTGCACCATATCAGCTGTCAAATTGCCTGTGGCACAAGCCATCATGATTTGACCTAAATCACTATCAAGTAATGGCAATACAACTTGTGTTTCTGGATCGCCAAAGCGTGCATTAAATTCTACAACCTTAGGACCTTGAGGCGTAATCATAAGACCTGCATAGAGACAACCTACATAAGGCATACCCTCTTTTTCCATGGCCGCCACCATAGGTTCTAAGATCGTTTTCATCGCTTCATCACGCAATGCATCGGTAAGCACTGGCGCTGGTGCATAAGTCCCCATACCGCCAGTATTAGGGCCTTTATCACCATCAAAGATGCGTTTATGATCTTGGGAAGCAATCATAGGCACCACAGTCTTACCGTCTACAAAGGCAAGTAAGCTCGCTTCTTCGCCTTCCATGAATTCTTCAATAACAACGGTGCTACCTGCATCACCAAAGCGATTACCACTAAGCATGTCTTCCACAGCTGCATTCGCTTCTTCCACGGTCATCGCTACTACAACGCCCTTACCAGCCGCCAAACCGTCAGCTTTCACTACGATAGGAGCACCTGTTTGAGCGATAAATTCTTTTGCTTCATCAACCTTATGGAACACACCATACGCAGCGGTTGGAATGTTGTATTTTTTCATAAGATCTTTGGCAAATACCTTAGACCCTTCTAGTTGAGCAGCTGCTTTAGATGGACCAAACACAGGAATTCCTGCCTTATTGAGTACATCTGCTAGTCCTGCTACAAGAGGAGCCTCTGGACCAACAACGACTAAATCAACGTGATTATCTTTCAAAAAACGAATTAAATGATCGCTTTGCTGCCAATCAATGCCGACTAGCTCTGCACAGTCTGACATGGCCGCACTGCCAGGAATGGCATATACCTTTGTTACGCTAGGCTGATGGACAATCGCCATGCCAATGCATGTTCGCGGCCGCCGTTACCGATTACACATACTTTCATAAGTCCTCCATCGGCGCCTAAACGCCATCAAGTTCAAAGTAGAAGAAATAGTTAGTAATTGTGCTTAACTATAAGCTAAATGTCTCAACCGATTAATGTTTAAAGTGACGAATGCTTGTAAATACCATAGCAATACCTGCTTCATCAGCAGCTTTGATGGATTCTTCATCGCGAATGGATCCACCAGGTTGAATAATAGCTGCAATGCCATGTTTTGCCGCTGTTTCTACAGTATCGCCGAACGGGAAGAATGCATCAGATGCTAATACAGCGCCTTTTGCGGCTTCACCGGCTTGTTCAAGGGCAATCTTTGCAGACCCAACGCGGTTCATTTGACCAGCCCCAACACCGAGGGTACGTTTTTCATTGGAAATCAAAATGGCATTGGATTTTACGTGTTTCACGAGCTTCCAAGCAAATTCAAGAGCTTTCCATTGTTCCTCTGTGGGCTGTACCTTTGTAACCACTTTATAGTTAGCCCGGTCTTCTTGAATATCATCTTCTGTTTGAACTAATAGACCACCAGAAACCTTTTTCACTGTCACTTGGCCAGATTCAGGTTTAGATAACTCAATGAGGCGAATATTTTTCTTTCCTTCAAGGATGTTTAATGCTTCTTTTGTGAAAGCAGGTGCCATAATGACTTCTAAGAAAATTTTGCTCATTTCATCTGCAGTAGCTACATCTACTTCACGGTTTAAGGCTACAATGCCACCAAAGGCAGATACAGAGTCTGCTTCGTAGGCATTTACATAAGCATCATGCAGAGTAGCTGCCGTCGCCGCACCGCAAGGATTTGTATGCTTGATGATACATGCTGCAGGCTCTGTAAATTCCCACACCATATTCCAAGCCGCTTCCATATCTACGATATTATTATAGGAAAGCTCTTTACCATGGAGTTGTTTCAAGGCCCCCATGCCATGAGCTTTACCAATTTCTTTGTAGAATGCTGCTTTTTGATGAGGATTTTCCCCATAGCGAAGGTCTGTTACCTTTTCATAAGCACTTAAATATTCAGGCGGTGTAGGGCCTCGTTTAAGATACCACTCATATAATTAGCAATGGCTACATCATAAGCTGCAGTATGAGCAAAGGCTTCCTTTGCAAGATCAAAGCGATATTCTTTAGGCAATTCACCATGTTCTTTTAGCATCGTTAAGATTTCATCATAATGGTTTGGATTTACAACGATGCCCACGTACGCATGGTTTTTCGCAGCAGAGCGCACCATGGTAGGGCCACCGATATCGATATTTTCAATAGCTTCCTCTAAGGATACATTTGGTTTGGCAATGGTTTCACGGAATGGATAGAGATTGACTACTACTAGGTCAATTGGCTCAATACCATGATCAGCCATAGCTTGTTGATGTTCAGTATTATCGCGAATTGCCAAAATACCACCATGAACCTTTGGATGCAATGTCTTAACGCGGCCGTCCATCATTTCAGGAAAACCAGTCAACGTCTCAACCGCTTTGGCTGCAATGCCTGCATCGGTTATGGCTTTAAGGGTCCCACCTGTGGAATAAATGGTTACTCCTAATTCAACTAAACCTTTTGCAAAGTCTACAATACCTGTTTTATCAGAAACACTAAGTAATGCATTTTTAATCATCTAACGTCTTCCTTTGCTTACACATCAATCTTTAATATATACAACACGCCCTTTTATTGTGAGTTTGTCATCACAAAACAGTCGTAACGCCGCTTTATACGTTTTATGTTCGACAGGTAATAATCTATCACTCAAGGTATCCTCTGTATCATCGGGTAATACAGGAACCGTATTCTGCATAATGATTGGGCCCGTATCCATTCCCGCATCAACAAAGTGTACCGTACACCCTGTAATTTTTACGCCTCCGTCAATGGCTTGTTGATGACCATGAAGGCCTGGAAATGATGGTAACAGAGCAGGATGAATATTTAATATACGATGTTCGTATCGCTCTATCAAAGGAGCACCGACAATACGCATATAGCCTGCCAAGACGATACCATCAACCTTATAAGGCCCTAAAGCATCTAGTTGAGCCTGTTCAAAGCTAGCTTTAGAATCATAGTCGCTACGTTCCATAACAATAAGTGGAATATTCCAAGATTTGGAGCGTTCCACAATTCCTGCTGTACCATGATCTGTAATGATTACAACAAATTCACCGTTAATATAGCCTTCTTGCATAGCCTTATACAGTGCTTCCCCATTAGAACCACGACCACTAGCAAAGAGGGCTAATCTCTTTTTAGAATTACGCATCGAACTCAGCCCCTTTAAGGACAACAGGCCCATCACCACTTACTATGCGGCCAATTTCATATACCGTTTCACCACGACTAGAAAGGTTTTCTTTAACTGTTTCTACATCCTTTTGATCAACGATAACAATCATACCAATGCCCATGTTGAACGTACGGTACATTTCAGGCCAGGCAACATTGCCCCATTCTTGTAGTTTTGTAAATACAGGAAGTCGTGGCCATGTAGTGACATCTACCTCTGCAGTAACGCCTTTTGGCAATACGCGTGGAATATTTTCATAGAACCCACCGCCTGTAATATGAACCATGCCTTTTACAAGTTCTTGTTCAATTAGTGGTAATACTGCTTTTGGATATAGACGTGTAGGTGTCAATAATTCTTCACCTAAAGTCTTACAAAACTCTGGGATGTCTGTATCGATAGACAATTGTTTGTGGTCGAATACGATTTTACGAACCAAGGAAAAACCGTTGGAATGGACACCAGAAGATGGCAAGCCTAAAATTACATCGCCCGCTTTAATACTTTCACCAGTAATCAATTTAGGACGATCAACGATACCAACGGCAAAACCAGCCACATCGTAATCATCGTTATCGTAAAAGCCCGCCATTTCAGCAGTTTCGCCGCCCAGTAAAGCACAGCCAGACTCTTCACAAGCCTCTGCCACACCGCGCACGATATCTGCTACTTTTACTGGATCAAGTTTACCTACTGCAATGTAGTCGAGGAAGAATAGAGGTGTAGCACCTTGTACGAGAATATCGTTAACACTCATAGCTACGCAGTCTTGGCCGATTGTGTCATGTTTATCCATCATGATAGCGAGGCGTAATTTTGTGCCAACCCCATCTGTACCAGATACGAGCATAGGGTCAGACATGGAGTGACCAGCCAAGGAATAGAGGCCCCCAAAACCACCTAAATCACCAACAACACCAGGTGTATAGGTGCGTTTCACGGATTCTTTCATCAATTCTACAGCACGATTACCTGCATCGATATCAACGCCTGCATCGCGATAGGTTAAACTAGTTTTATTCGAGCACATATTTGACCCCTTCCTCTTGTTCCGCAGGAACCTCTACACTGTAATCACCATTAAAGCAAGCAAAACATAAGTCATTAGGCGCTATATCAGAAACAGCGCGACATAAGCCTTCACGAGATAAATAATGTAATTTATCGGCATTAATATAGTCTTTGATTTCATCTACTGTATGTGTGGCAGCAATGAGCTCTTTACGTACGGATGTATCAATGCCATAGTGACAAGAATATTCAATGGATGGAGAGCTAACGCACATGTATACCTCTTTGGCACCCGCTTCTTTTAGCATCTTAACGATGATGCCACTCGTAGTGCCGCGTACGATGGAGTCATCGATGAGCACAATCCGTTTGCCGCTTACCACATGAGGTAGTGGGTTTAGTTTCATGCGAACAGCTAACTCCCGTTCCTCTTGGTTTGGCTTGATAAAGGTACGACCGCTATAGCGATTTTTCACTAACCCTTCTGCAAATGGTATACCAGATGCACGAGCATAGCCTAGTGCTGCTGTAGTACCCGAGTCAGGAATAGACATGACAATATCTGCATCATATTTCGTTTCGTTATATAACTCACGTCCCATATTGAGGCGGGATTGATAAACCGATTGACCATCAATATGACTATCGCCACGCGCAAAATAGATGTATTCAAAAACACAAAGCTTTTTATCAATTTTTTCTGGTTCTGCATAAATAGTGCTACGCACGCCTGAATCATCGATGATTACCATTTCGCCTGGATCGATGTATCGAATAAACTCGGCTTTTATGGCATCTAATGCACAGCTTTCACTAGAGAGAACATAGCCATTTTCAGTTTTACCCAAGCAGAGCGGTCTAAAACCTTGTGGATCACGCACACCTACTAAGGAGTCATTTGTGGTAATAACTAGAGAAAAAGCTCCTTCAATTTGACGCGCCGCATCAGCAATGCGTTCCTCTTGTGTCTCAGCTTTAGAACGCGCAATGAGGTTTACGATAACCTCAGAGTCCATGGTCGTTTGGAAAATGGAACCATCCGCTTCAAGACGTTTACGAATGGATAAGGCATTCGTTAAATTACCATTATGAGCTACCGCAATTTGACCACCTTGATAGTGAATTACCAATGGTTGGATATTACGCGGATTATTGGAACCTGTTGTAGAGTACCGCACATGACCAGTCCCCATATGGCTTGGTAAGGATGGTAGTTCTTTAATGGCCTCAGTCAACAAGCCCATACCTTTTTTTAGTTCTACATCATGACCATCTGTAACGGCAATGCCCGCGCTTTCTTGGCCACGGTGTTGGAGTGCAAAGAGCCCCCAATATACATAGCGTGCTACATCAACGGTTCTATCATAGACACCAAATACACCACACTCTTCATGCCATTTATCAAAAACAGGATCGTAGTTCATTGTGCCCCCTTAGGCGCGTTCGCCAGTAAGACGGAATAACATTTCCTTGTACGCTTCTTCAATATTGCCAAGATCTCGACGGAAGCGGTCTTTGTCGAGCTTTTCACCTGTTGTAGCATCCCAGAAACGGCATGTATCAGGAGAGATTTCGTCGCCTAATAATACTTCACCATTGTGAGTACCAAATTCTAATTTAAAGTCAACAAGGGTTACATTTTTTGTAGCCAAGAATTTTTTCAAAATATCATTTACTTTTAAAGTGATTGTAGAAATTACATCAAGTTGTTCTTGCGTAGCCCAGCCAAGTGCTGTGATTTGGGATTCGTTGGCAAATGGATCGCCTAATTCATCATTTTTGTAGCAGAATTCAAGGATTGGATGTTTAAGAGGAGTACCTTCTTCAATACCAAAGCGTTTAGCCATGGAGCCAGCTGCAATGTTGCGAACAATAACTTCTAAAGGAACGATATCCAAAGTAAGTACTGTTTGATTGCGATCATCTTCGCGACGAACAAAGTGAGTAGGTACACCTTCTTTTTTCAACAATTCAAAGAAAAAGGAAGAAATTTTATTGTTCAATACGCCTTTGCCAAGGATTGTATCATGTTTTTCACCGTTGAATGCAGTAGCATCATCTTTGTAATGAACGATATACTCATCTTTGTTATCTGTTTGGTATACTTGTTTTGCTTTACCTTCGTACAATAATGTTAATTTTTCCAAGTCGATGTTAGCCATGATGTGTCTCCTTTATCATAAATGAATGATACAAACTATATATGGATATGTAATAAAAGAATTACTCTTACTTTACTAGCAATGTAATCTGTAACAAATTATATGATTATAGTTTAATAGCGCCTTGTAGCTCTGCATTATCTGCTAGAACTTTTTCGGCCATATCTTTACGATACTGTACATATTGTTCTTTCAATTCTTTATTGAAAGATGCTCCAATTTGTACTGCAAATAGTGCTGCATTTTTAGCGCCGTCAACAGCCATTGTCGCTACTGGCATACCAGATGGCATTTGAACAATAGCAAGCAAGGAATCGATACCTTTTAAGGCCGTTGCATTAAGAGGAATACCGATAACAGGTAATGTGGTAAAGCTAGCGACTACGCCAGGTAGATGAGCTGCTGCACCAGCACCAGCGATAAATGCGATAGCCCCTTCATCTTCAAGTCTTGTAACAAATTCTTTTACAGCTTCAGGTGTACGGTGAGCTGAAGCAATTACCATTTCATAAGGAATGTTGAATTCATCAAGTATGGCAGATGCCTTTTTCATTGTGTCTAGGTCAGACTTGCTGCCCATAATAATACCGACCTTCATAGATCCTCCTAATAAAAAAGCCCAGCCGAAATAGACTGGGAAAAATGCGCACAAATAGCCTCCGTAGACTTGCGTTGAGTTTGTTGATTTGCATAGTTCACGGTGCTACCTCCTTCTTGTACACAAATTGTAACACCTAACATTTACAAAATCAACATTATTTTCGAATATTTTTTAATTAATCATTTTTATTATTCGTTATATTCCGAACTATTCGAAAGAATTAAATTTAATTATATCGACGTTATTCAAAATATATGATTAGAAATATATACTCTTTTTTACAAAATCACATCTTCTATCAAACTTAGGTCTTTTAAAGTATTAATGTATATTTTACAAAAAATAAAAAGAGGGTATCCCACCTTTATAGATAGGATACCCTCTTCCAATTAATTTCCGAACATTACGGCCCTTAATCTGTATTTGTTATTAATTAATGTGTGCTACTTTCAAAAGCAGCTTTCAACTCGCCTACAGCTTCAGGGACATAGTCTACGATAGAAGACATCAATGCATACATTAATGCCGGTTCAAACGCATCGTCACCACACATGTATACACAGTCTAAATACAGACTGGAATCTTGTTCATCAATATATAGCTTATAGTTTTTGTATGTCGCATTGTCGCGGTTGATCAACGCATTCAAGGCATTCATATTTTGTGCTGTTACCTTTTCAGGGCCTAACACCAAACGAATAACACTATAAATACTATTATCAAGAATGACAAATAACGGCATATCCCACAACGGGGATTTAATGTAAGAACGGTATACAACAGTACCGTCTTCATCCTCAAAATCCTTACGTTCAAAGGATGTGATTTCTTCGTCTTTTAAAAACTTATCAAATAATAATGCTTTAGGATTCATAACAACCTCTATTAAGCTAAACCAGCTACTTTAAGAATGCCTTTATGTACAGCATCTAAATGTGGTTGAACGACTTCAAGCAATAAATTAACTACTACTGTAGGATCAAATTGCTCAGTCAAACCAGGAACAGACACATCCATATAGATGTTATTGTCTTCATTGCTTACATAGTATTTAGATACTTTATAATCTTGATTCAATGTGTTAAGTTCTTTCAACACAGCAGGAATCACTTTTTCATCAATAGATGTTGTTGTGATAGCAATACGTGCATAGGAGAATGCAGAATCATCCACAACGATGAATACAGGCAAGCTATGCTCATGAACATCCAAACGGCCGTGGTAAACGACTGTATGAAGGTCATCTGTCATTTCTTCCTTTGTAAACCAAGAGTTGCCACCTTTATTTAGGTCAGCAACAAGTAAGTCAAATTTTTCTGCTTTTTGATTCATAATTCCCTCTACAAATAATCAGACTATTAGTCTTCGATAAATACACAACCATTGTCTTTAAATTCTTTAATACGAACTAAAGACTCAACACGATACCCTGCATTTTCAAGGCGTTCACGACCAGGTTGGAAGGATTTTTCGATAGCAATCGCCATACCAACCACTTCATCACCAGCATCTTCTACCAATTTAGCAAGGCCCATAGCAGCCTCACCAGATGCCAAGAAGTCATCGATGATCAACACTTTTTCACCGGCTGGTAAGAATTTTTTAGAAATAGTAATATCGTAGTTTTCCTCTTTTGTATAAGAGTACACAACACTATGATATACATCATCTACCATAAGAATGGATTTTTTCTTACGCGCAAATACTAATGGCACATCAAGTTCAAGAGCAGCCATCAATGCCAATGCAATGCCAGATGCTTCAATAGTAACAATACGTTGTACACCTGCATCACGGTAACGATCGGCGATTTCTTTACCGATTGCTTTAAACAATTGTGGATCGATTTGATGATTCAAGAAACCATCGACTTTTAGCACGCGATTATTGAGGACAATCCCCTCTTCACGAATGCGTTGTTTTAATAATTCCATGTGCTCTTACCTCCGCAGCATAACTATCTTTAAATTTTAACGTAAATAACCCCTTAGGGTCAACCTATATCAAGTAAAAGACTTAACAATACAGCTAGAAAAATAGCTCTCTTTAAGTCTTAAAAACTTTCCACACTAAATTATAAAATTCAGTAGGTTTATAACAATATAATATAGCACAGATAACAGTACTCTAAAATATAAAAAGACACACTTTCTGAAAATTCTCATAAAGTGTGTCTCATTATTATAAGACCTTATCGCGTGTGCTTTCACGATTAACAAGCAAGGATGTAAAGCGCGCAGCTCCTTCAGATTGAGGTACCAAACGAGAACGGACAAGTACAATATCGCGTGTTGGTACTGGAATATCTGTATCGATACGCACGATGGAGCCTTCTTGCATCTTTTGTTGCACTACATGGTTAGGCAACATGGAAATACCCATGTTAATTTCTACAAGATCAAGCAACACATCGACACTACCAAGTTCAAAGCGAGGTTTACGGCATGCGCCATGAGTTACTTCATCGAAGAATGTACGGCTCGCAGAGCCTTTATGCAAGAGCAAAATAGGCTCGTTAAGAAGACGGCCTTGATCAAAGAAGCCTGCCCCTTTATAGTCAGGACCACCAACAAATACATCTTGAATTGTAGCCAATGTAGTTACCTCTAGTTGAGGGTTATCGCGCAAACCTTCATAATCGTTAACCACTGCTAACTGCGCTTCTTTATTGAGTACTAACTCTACACAATCAGGTGATGGTCGGTTAATGATATGTAGTCCAATTTCGCTTTCTTGAAGCTGCCATTTATGGAAATAAGGCAATAAGAAATGGCGACATAATGTATCTGTAGCAGCAAGATTTAAACTTTCATAAGCTTGGCTCACCCGTTCTTGTAATTGAGTTACCCCATTATCAAGAATGGAAAAGGCTTTAGCTACTGTATCAAATAATTCTTTGCCTTCTGGCGTGAACCCTACAGATTTTGTAGTGCGCACAAAAAGAGGCATATTAAGTTCACCTTCTAATTGCTTAATGCTTTGGCTGATGGCGGATTGAGAAACGCCTAACTCTTTGGCTGCACGGGAAAAGGATAAATATAAGCCTACCCCTAAAAAGGTTCTATATAAATCTGCAGATACTGCCATTTTATTCACCTCTGTTATATACTAATAGTAGTGTCTTACTTTTAAATATACATATCATTTACTATATTATAAGTATGAACTCTCAATATATAATGAATATGTAGAAATCTTCATGAAAGTTAGGTCTTATGACCTTCATGAACCCTTCATATTTATTAGTATTTCTAATCTTTTCATAAGTAAGATTATCTTTACTTATAAGTCTAGACCGACTATACTTAATTTGTCAATATCCCACAGGGAATTATATACATTACAGGAGGCTACAATGGCTATACAACGATTATTCGTAACAAAACGAGAATCTTTCAACCAAGAAGCACAACGCATGTTACAAACCTTACAACAGGAATTATCTATGCCTGCTACAGGGGTAACCATCTATGAGCGTTATGATATCGAACATGTAGATGCAAAAGATTTAGAGGCTGCAAAAAACCTTATCTTCTCCGAGCCTCCTGTAGATACAGTATTAGAAGAAATCCCAGCTGTGCAAGGTTTCGTTTTCGCTGTTGAATATGTGCCAGGTCAATACGATCAACGTGCTGACAGTGCTGAGCAATGTATTTCCATGCTTACCCTTACATCTGGCCACATCGTTCGATGTGCTCGTGTATTCGCCATCGAAGGCACTTTCACAAAAGAACAAGAAGAGGCCATCAAAGCATACTATATTAACCCAGTAGATTCCCGCGAAGCGAGTCTTGAATTGCCAACTACATTAGCTCTTGAATTAGAAGATCCTAAACCAGTGGCAACAATCGACGGGTTTACAGACATGAGCGATACTGATTTAAAAGCCCTCATCGATAGCTATGGCCTCGCTATGACATTGGCAGACCTCAAATTAATTAAGCAACAATATGCAGAGGTAGAACACCGCAATCCTACCATTACAGAAATTCGCCTCTTCGACACCTATTGGTCCGACCACTGCCGTCACACTACATTTATGACGGAATTAACGGATATTACCATTGAGGATAGTCGTTTCACAGGTGCTGTAAAAGAAGCCCTTGAAGAATACATGGAAGGCCGCGCTGAGCTATATACAACAAAGAAAAAGGCTCGCTCCCTCATGGACATGGCAACACTAGCAGTCAAAGAGTTGCGTCATGCAGGCGGTTTAACAAATCTTGATGAATCCGATGAAATCAATGCATGTACAATCATCGTTCCTGTTGATGTAAACGGCAAAACCGAAGAATGGTTGTTATTATTCAAAAACGAAACGCATAACCACCCTACTGAAATTGAACCATTTGGTGGTGCTGCAACGTGCTTAGGCGGCTGTATCCGCGATCCATTGAGCGGTCGTGCTTATGTATACCAAGCTATGCGCGTTACAGGCGCTGGCGACCCTCATACTAGCCTTGAAGATACATTAGAAGGCAAATTACCACAAAAGAAAATTACCCAAGAAGCTGCTCGTGGCTACTCCTCTTACGGCAACCAAATCGGCCTTGCTACAGGTGAAGTAAAAGAATATTACCATCCTGGCTATGTAGCTAAACGCATGGAAATCGGTGCTGTTATCGGCGCTGCACCTCGTAATCAAGTACGTCGTGAAGTACCAGTCGCAGGCGATGTAGTAGTATTACTAGGCGGCAAAACTGGCCGCGATGGCTGTGGTGGCGCTACTGGTTCCTCTAAAGAACATACCGTAGAGTCCCTTTCCACATGTGGTGCAGAGGTTCAAAAAGGCAATGCCCTTACAGAACGTAAAATTCAACGCCTCTTCCGTCGCGGTGAAGTAACAACGCTTATTAAACGTTGTAATGACTTTGGTGCAGGCGGTGTATCTGTTGCTATCGGTGAATTAACTGATGGTGTAACAATCAATCTTGATTTAGTTCCTAAAAAATATGCTGGCCTTGACGGTACAGAGCTAGCCATCTCTGAATCTCAAGAACGTATGGCTTGCGTCATCGCCGCAGCTGATGTAGAAACATTCAAAGTCTACTGCAACGAAGAAAACTTAGAGTGCACCGTTGTAGCTGATGTAACTGATACAAATCGTCTCATCATGAACTGGAACGGCGAAACAATCGTAGATATCAGCCGCGACTTCTTAAATACAAATGGTGCTAGCCAACAACAAGAGGCTATCGTAACAGCTCCAGCAGATCGTTCTTACTTCTTACGCGGTTCTTCAAGCGCAGATAACTTCAAAGAAAAATGGCTTGCCGCAGTATCCGATTTAAACGTCGCTTCTCAACAAGGTTTAGCAGAACGCTTCGATAGCACTGTTGGTGCTAATACAGTGCTCATGCCATTCGGCGGCAAGTTCCAAAAGACGCCTACCCAAGGCATGGTCGCAAAATTACCTGTATTAAATGGTGAAACTACAACTGCGAGCATCATGACACATGGCTTCGTACCAGAATTATCTGCTTGGAGTCCATACCATGGCGCACAATATGCAGTACTTTTATCTGTCGCAAAATTAGTAGCTCTTGGCGGTCGTCGTGAAGATGCATACTTAACATTACAAGAATACTTTGAACGCCTCAATTCTAAAGAATCTTGGGGCAAACCTGTAGCAGCCCTTCTCGGTGCCTATAAAGCTCAAAAAGAACTTGAAATCGGCGCTATTGGTGGCAAAGATTCTATGAGCGGTACTTTTATGGACCTTACAGTTCCGCCTACCCTCGTATCCTTTGCAGTTGGTACAGCCCATGTAGATAAAATCGTAAGCCAAGACCTTAAAGGTGTAGATCATCGCCTAGTATTCTTCGATGTACCTCGTACATACGATGACACTCCAGATTGGGATCGTTTCAAGGAAAACTGTGAAGTTTTACAAGAACAAATTGAAAAAGGTCGCGTTTACTCTGCTTATGTCGTTGACCAAGGTGGCATTCCTGAAGCAGTTACCAAAATGGCGCTCGGCAACAACATTGGTGTTAAATTCGATAAATATGCGGAACGTGCTATCTTCCAACCAGCTCTTGGTGCATTTATCGTAGAGGTAGATATTAAAGCGGTTAACTATCTCTTAGAATTACCAGGTCTTAAAGTAATAGGTGTAACACAAGCAAATCCTGTTATTGAATGGGCCGATCAATCTGTATCCCTTAAGGAAATTCAAGCAGCTTATGAAGCTCCATTAAATGATATCTTCCCTATGCGTGCGCCAAATGGTGTTGGTGAAGCGGTAGCATACATCCACGATCAACATGCTAAACCTCGCAGCGCATCCTTAGGGGCTAAACCTAAAGTGCTCATCCCTGTATTCCCTGGTACAAACTGCGAATTTGACTCTGCTCGTGCCTTTGAACGTGCTGGGGCAGAAACAGATATCGTAATCATTCGCAATCAAACACCAGAACAATTAAAAGAATCTATCGATGTAATTAAAACAAAATTAGCTGAATCCCAAATTCTTATGTTCCCTGGTGGCTTCAGTGCTGGTGATGAACCAGATGGTTCTGGCAAATTCATGGCTACCCTCTTCCGCAATCCATACCTTGCAGAAGGTTTAGAAAACCTCTTGTACAAACAAGATGGTCTAGTACTTGGTATTTGTAATGGTTTCCAAGCTCTTATCAAATTAGGCTTGTTGCCAGGTGGTCATATCGAAACATTAACCGCTGATCATCCTACATTGACATACAACACAATCGGTCGTCACTTATCTCGTATGGTTAACACTAAAGTTATTTCTACTAAATCCCCTTGGATGAGTGATGCTAAAGCAGGCGAAATTTACACTGTGCCAATTTCTCACGGCGAAGGTCGCTTCATTGCTTCTCCTCAACAAGTATTGGAATTCAATAAAACTGGTCAAATCGCTACACAATATGTGGACTTTGATGGTATTGCATCCATGGATAGCCGCTTTAATCCAAATCAATCCGTCGCTGCTATCGAAGGTATTTATAGTCCTGATGGTCGCGTATTTGGTAAAATGGCCCACTCCGAACGCTGTGGTACTGGTATTAGTAAGAATATTCCTGGCCAATTAGAAATGCCAATCTTTACATCTGGTGTAAAATACTTCAAGTAATTAGTTGCCAGTCTTGTATGTGAAAGCCTACTCCTAGGAGTAGGCTTTTCCATATTGATTTTTTTCGTAAATATTAGTATTATAAGTTGATGATATATTTACGAACATGAGAATTCGTGTAAACCGATACATAACAAATGTGAGTTAAGAAAGGATTTTATTATGCATTGTGCTCAGAAAATGACCCATAATATCTACTGGATTGGTAGTAATGACTGGACTACAGAACGTTTTGAAAACTTATTCCCTATTCCAAATGGTGTTAGCTATAATAGCTATTTCATCGACGATGAAAAAACTTGCGTTGTAGACTCTGTTGATGCAGAAATTCGCGAAGAATACTTTGATAACTTGACTCATCTATTAAATGGTCGCGACCTTGATTACATCATCGTAAATCATATGGAACCAGACCATTGCCAAACATTGTTGGAAACATTGGAACGCTATCCAAACTGTAAAATGGTTGGTAATGCTACAACATTCCGCATGTTTGAACAATTCTACAATACTCCAAAACCTGATCAATACTACACAGTAAAAGAAGGCGACGAAATCTGCTAGGTAAACATACACTAGTTTCCTACACTATGCCTATGGTTCACTGGCCAGAAGTAACTTGTACATATGAAAAATCTACAGGTACATTATTCTCTGCAGATGCTTTCGGTACATTCGGTACAGTTAACGGCAATATCTTTGCTGATCAAACTGATTTCATTGCTACATACGAAGATGAAGCTCGTCGTTACTACACAAATATAGTTGGTAAATACGGTCCTCAAGTACAAAATGCGATTCGTAAAGTTTCTGGTCTTGACATCAAGCGTATTGCTCCACTTCATGGTCCTATCTGGCGTACACCTGAAACTATCAATTATATCTTGAACAAATACTTGCACTGGTCCAGCTACACAGCTTGTAAAAAAGGTGTTGTTATTGCCTTCGGTTCTATGTATGGTAACACTCGTGCTATTGCACAACAATTGGCTAAGCAATTGTCCAAACGCGGCGTCACAGATATCAAAATCTATGATGTTTCCAAAACTAATGCTTCCTACATCATCGCTGATGCTTGGAGATACACTAACTTGGTAACAATTGCACCTACATACAATTTGAACCTATACTTAACAATGGAAAACTTCATTCATGAATTGAAAGCACTTAACTTCCAAAACCATAAGGTATCCATCATTGGTAACCACTCTTGGGCATCTGCTGCAATGAAAACAATGGTTGCTCACTTTGAAAACGACTTCAAAGACATTGAAATCATATCCGAACCACTTGATATCAAATCCTCTTTAAAACCAGAAGATCTTCCAAAAATCGAAAAAATGGCAGACGATATCAAAGCCTCCATCGATGCAGCTGAAATCAAAGAAGTATTATAATACACAAACTAAAGGCCGCCTGTTTAGGCGGTCTTTTTTTCTTAGGCTTCATCTATACATATCTTACGTTTTAACAGCATTTTGCGTAACATTTTTACAATTTAATTATTACTACTAACAGTAGAAACTTAGCTAAATTTTTGGAGTTTAAAAGTCTTATGAAAGTCTAAGATTTTCACGATTTTTTGCTTGACATAAATCTAACTTTTTCATATACTATACAAGTACCTGTTACACAACAGAATACATGGAGAGGTGTCCGAGCGGCTGAAGGAGCATGATTGGAAATCATGTGTGCGGTTATCCCGTACCCAGGGTTCAAATCCCTGTCTCTCCGCCATAGTAAAAGCAGTGCTTATGCACTGCTTTTTTATTATATAAAACCAATAAAACATCAGCTAATAGAAAAAGGCTATCGACTTAACATCGATAGCCTTTTTTATTTATATCATTAGTTTATATTACTATTTATGAATTTTTCTAGCTATATCTCTAATAATTTCAGGTGTTGTTCTACAGCAACCACCTATTATCTCTGCCCCAGCATTACGCCATACATCAACATAATCTACGAATGATGCAGTATCGCCATACCAAGTCTTAGTTTCACTATCATAGCTTTCACCAAGGTTTGGATATACAGCAATCGGTTTATCCGTAACAGTACGAATATCCTTAATCAAGGACTCTACGTATTCCGGCTTAGTACAGTTGACACCAATACCAGTTATAGGTCTAACCTTGTCGATCATTTCTGCACATTTAATGATGGTTTCACCACTAGAAACATGATGTCCATCTTTACAAGAAAAGGCAATCCACCCAGGAATCCCTCTCGATGTATATGGGTCAGACATAGCGCGAGCAATGGCAATAGCTTCGTCATAAGACGGGATAGTTTCAAAGGATAAGATATCCGGATTTTCTTCACAGAATAATGCTAACCGAGGAATATGAAATACTTCGAGATATTCAGTTTGCACATCAGGATATCCACGGTACTCAGATCCATCCGCCAAAAATGCACCATATGGCCCTACAGAAGCCGCCACTAATGGTTTAGGCAATGCGCCTTCAGAAAAATATCTAATCCCATCTGGAGTCTCTTCACCAAGTGTAATCCCCCGCAATGTAAGTGCTCCAGTTGCCTTAGCCTCTAAAAACTCATTACGAGCTTGTACAGCTAAACGAACGGATAATTTAACGAGCTCTATGGCCTCTTCCGTACCATAACCTAATCCTTTAAAGCCAGCTACTGTTGCTTGATATCCAGAACTTTGAATGATGTCTGCCCCAGCCGCCAAGTACGAGATATGTATTTTTTTGATGATATCCGGTTGGTCCATAAGAATCTTAGCAGACCATAATTTATGCTGAAGATTACAGCCATAACGCTCTAACTCTGATCCTAAGCCACCATCTAAAACGAGGGCGCCCTTCTCTTTAATTATATCTAAAAATGCACGTCGTTTAGCCATCATATCACCCATTCTATACTACCTCATATCATTTGAGGTTTACTAAACGTATTATAACAAATAATACGCTTAGGTTCTATCTACAAACTATTTTAAATCCTCTGCAGGTGGCTCTTTACCAAACCATTTTTTATAAATCTCTGCATATTTGCCATTGGCTTTAATCTTAGCCAAACCATCGTTAACTTTATTAAGAAGCTCTGTATTGCCTTTCTTCACAGCAATACCAAGTGGTGCCGCATCATAGTCCTCTCCAGTGACCTTTGCGATACCTTTACCCTTGCCGTTAACATAATATTCATTTACTGGTGTATCGTTAATAACTACATCTACACCTCTATTTTGCAATTCTAAGAACGCATCGACGATGAGGTTGAATTGGCGTACATCGGCATTAGGAATTTTACTAGCAATTTCTGCACCAGTAGATCCGATAGATACACCGATACGTTTACCTTCTAAATCCTTAAAGCTATTGATATTAGTATTATCGATATTTACAACGAGGCCATTACCTGCAATATAGTATGGTTTACTAAAGTCTACAGACTTGGCACGATCCTCGGAAATAGTCATATCCGAGATTGCAATATCGATGGTATTACTTTGTAGTGCTGGTAAAAGCGCATCAAAGTTCAAGTTTTGAACATCGGCTTCAACGCCCTCTTCCTTTGCAATGGCATTGATAATATCAACATCAAAACCTGCTAATTTGCCGCTGTCTTTATCTTTAAAACCAAATGGTGCATAGGTCGCATCTGTGCCAACGCGCCATGTTTTTTGACTCGTAACTGTATTGCCACAACCAGCGATAAACAAGCTGCTAGCAATGGTGAAAGCTCCTAACAGAGCTGCGATTTTCTTAAATTTCATAATTGCCCCTACTTAACCCTGTTTACTTAGAAACAGGACTTCTCTTTAATCAACTATTATTTCTATACTTACATTATAAGAACATAATAAAAATAATACCTCTAGAGGTATTATAGTATTATGATAACATTCGATATAGTTGAGGTCAATTAATCCAACTATATAAATAGGTTTTACATCCACATAGTTTTTTGCTATACCAAAAAAATTTTATAGCTATATAAAAGACCGCCTTCACCAAGAAAATAAAACTTGGTAAAGGTGGTCACCCACAAAGCAGAAAAAAACAGCAACTTTTTTATGAAGTTGCTGTTTTTGTTTATATAATTTTATAAAGCAGTGATAAAAGTTAACCCACCTAATATCACGCCCGCTGCATTAGGAATGATGAGGATCCAGTCTTTTTTAGGTTCTTTTGTCCAACCATACATTACCCAAATTAAACAAGAAACTGCTGCGAATAGTGGTTGGAATGGTTGAGCTGGTGCTCCGTTTAAATTAGCGATAATTTGTGGAATATATGCAATAAAAACAAAGATCCCAATAATAGCTCCAATAGATCCGACAAAGCGATTAATTTTTTGTTTAGTAGACATATAATACCTCCTAGTCTTTTGTCGTCTCATAAAGAAAAGATACTGTCAATAATTATGTGTAAACACTCAAGTAGAGTTACGGAGTTTAATCAAATAAGCTTTCAAGTGTGTCAGAGCATTAGCCAACTCCTTTATGGATTCGTTGACTTTGCTTGACCCTGTTTACTTAGAAACAGAAGTCTCTTTAATCAACTATTATATCTATACTTACACATAAGAATATAATACTATAATACCTCTAGAGGTATTATAGTATTATGATAATATTCGATATAATTGATGTCAATTAATCTAACTATATAAATGATAACATTCGATATAATTGATGTCAATTAATCCAACTATATAAATAGGTTTTACATCCACATAGTTTCTAGCTATATCAAAAAATTTTCTTGCTATATAAAAAGACCGCCCTCACCAAGCATAGATAAAACTTGGTAAAGGCGGTAATTATTAGGCTTTTTTAGCTTTTACGTACATAGCCACTTTGTACAAGAATACACAAAGTAATAAGTACATTACGATACTGAGGTATGTTGCTTCTGGAGTTTCAACCCAAGCTTCTGCAAATACATCAACACCTACAATGCGGAGCACCGCACTGAACAAGGAACCAATAGCACCACCGGCTACTAGACCAGATGCAATTGTGCTACCTTTAGAGAAGCGAAGATCTGCTAAGTCTTTATCTTTTGTACTATTTTGTACGAAGTACGCAATCAAACCACCGATAAGTAATGGTGTGTTGATTTCCATTGGTAAGTATGTACCAAGGGCAAATGCCAATGGTGGAACTTTTACCATCCACAAAATGATTGCGAATAATGCACCTGCCATGTATAGAGGCCATTGAGCACTACCACCAGTCATCATTGGCTCAATGATAGCAGCCATAGCATTCGCTTGTGGAGCATTTAATGCATGGTCTCCTACGAAGCCATATGCATCGTTCAAGAGGATCATAACACCTACAGAAAGTACGGCACAAAGAATGGTACCAACGATTTGCCATTGTTCCATTTTCTTAGGTGTTGCACCTGTCATGTGCGCTACTTTAAGTTCAGACATGAAGTTACCAGCCATACCGATGGTTGTACCAATAAAGGATGCCATCATGAGGACTGCAATCATACCTACTTTACCAGTCATGCCTGCTGCTGTTAAGCATACAGCGGAGATGATAATCATAAAGATTGTCATACCAGATACTGGTTCTGTACCTGTATAAGCGATGGAGCTAATACCTACTACAGATAATAGGAAGGACATAATAAGAACGATTAAGAATGCTACGATTGTTTGACCGAAGCTTTCAGCATACATAAAGTGGAAGTATGCTGCGAATAGAACTGTACATAACAAGATGCCAGCGCCAATCCAAGATGTAGGCACGTCGCGTTGTGTACGAAGCAAGTTAACATCTACAGTTTTGGAACTGAAAATATCAAGCACTGCATTTTTAACAACACTAGCTACGACTTTGGACATATTGAGCAAGCCGATGATACCTGCCATAGCAAGCATACCGATACCAATATGGCGAACATAGTCTAAGAATACTTTACGAATTGGAGCTTCTGCAAGTGGAACAGCATGACCATTGATTTGCATGATATGTTCCGGAGCTAAATAGTATACGATTGGAATACATACGAACCAAGAGAAGAAGGAACCAGCTGCGATAATAGCCGCATACCGTAAGCCTGTGAAGTAACCAAGGCCAAGCAACGCAGCATCTGTATCTACAGCAGCATTTAACTTAGTCGAATCTGCTAGTGCAGAACCCCATTTAAATGCAGTAGTACGGATAACCTCTTCCCACCAGCCAAGGCTGTTAAGAATAAAGTCATATACAAGAGCGATAAGACCAGAACCAAGCATCAATTTCGCTTTACTACCTTCATTACTCATTAGTACTTCAGCAGCAGCACGACCACTTGGGAACGGATACACATAGTGCATTTCCTCAACAAAGTAGCGACGGAACATAACGCATAATAGAACACCAAGTACGCCACCAAGGATGATAGGAATCGCCATTTGTACAAAGGATACATCTGTAACATTCCAAATGTATAGAGCTGGCAAGAAGAACATCGCACCAGCTAATGTATTCGTACTAGAACTAGCGATAGCCTGAATGTGAACCGTTTCAGCAAAAGCATTTTGCCGTTTCAAAATAACTGCTGTACCCATTGCAAGTACAGATACTGGAGCAAAGGCATCTACTGTTTGACCAATTTTCAAACATAAATAACCTACAGCCAGTGTAAAAATTGCCGCATAGAATAGGCCCCAGAATACTACATATGAGTTAATCTCTACGTAATCCTTCTTAGGATCCAATACGGGTTCTACGGGCGGAATAGAACGAGTTTCGTCCGACATGGTAAAACCTCCTCACAGAAAATGTACAAACGTATAACTATTCACCTTTATACTAACACGGCACTATATATGGTTCAATGCTTTTCTATGCATTATGCGAATAAAATATCACACATTCCATAAATATTTATTTTGCATTTTCACCGCCCCTGTTCTACAATGAAAGTATATTAAGAATCTTTATTATATACAGTATGTATACCAGTATGTATAACACGTATGTTTACTTACGAGGAGGCTCATTATGGAATCAATGGTCGAACGTTTTGTACGCTATACAAGCATAAATACACGGTCTAATGAGGAAAGTACAACAATTCCTAGTACTCAAACTCAAGTAGACTTTGCTACTAATGTGCTCGTTCCGGATTTAAAAGCAATCGGTTTAGATGAAGTTATTTACAACCGTGAAAATGGTTTTGTCATTGGCACATTAAATGCTAATACAGATGAAAAAGCACCTGCTATCGGCTTCATTGCTCACATGGATACAGCAGACTACAACGCAGAAAATATTAAGCCTCGCATCGTTGAAAATTACGATGGCAGCGATATTTGCCTTAACGAAGAACATCAAATCTTCACACGTCGTGCAGATTTCCCTAATCTAAAGAATTACATCGGTAAATCCTTAGTTGTCACAGATGGTCTTACGCTCCTCGGCGGCGACGACAAGGCGGGTATCTGTGAAATTATGGAAGCCCTTGCCTACCTCGTAGCTCATCCAGAAATCAAGCACGGAAAAATCATGTGCGCTTTCGGTCCAGACGAAGAAATCGGCACTGGCGCCGATCACTTTGATGTCAAAGAATTCCCTGTTGATTTTGCCTATACAATTGATGGTGAAAGCCTCGGTCAACTTGAATACGAAACATTCAATGCTGCAGGCGGTACAGTGACCCTCAAAGGTGTATCTGTTCATACAGGCACTGCCAAAGGCATTATGATCAACTGTGCTAAATTAGCAATGCAATTCGATGCGCTATTACCAGGTGCTGCTGTTCCTGAACATACATGTGGTCGTCAAGGTTTCTTTATGCTTATGAGCATGGAAACACAAGTAGATACAGGTAAAATGAACTATATTATCCGCGACCATGATAAAGAATTATTCGAAGCGAAAAAAGCATTCTTCTTACAAGCTGGTCAAACATTAAATGAAATCTACGGCCGTGAAGTATGTGAAGTATCTGTAAAAGATCAATATTACAACATGTACGATATCATTAAAGACAATATGGAATGCGTTAACGTAGCCAAAGCTGCTATGGAAAAAGCGGGCATCACTCCTATTGGTGATCCTATCCGCGGTGGTACAGACGGTTCTAAAATATCCTTCATGGGCATCCCTACTCCTAATATCTTTACAGGCGTAGAAAACTTACATGGCCGTCATGAATTTGCATGTATTGATGACATGAAAAAGGCCGTAGAAGTTATCGTAAATATCGTAAATATTGAGAAATAAGAGATTACGATATAACGACTCATACACCTTTACAACTAAATAGTATTTGAACGGTATTTAACTACCAAACTAGCAATTTAGAATATAGAATACTAAATACCGTAATAATAAAAGAGGACTATACGAAATCTTTCGTATAGTCCTTTTATTTAGTTAGAGAAATCTATGAAGTTATAAAATCTATGAACTAGATTAACTCTATTCATCAGCACTAGTAGATTATATTCTACGCAAGTTTACCATTGCGTTTACGATTTCTAATTTGTTCTTCTTCAGCACGAGCTTTCAAAGAAAGATCTTTTTCAGTGCCTACATAACGACCATATAAGAAATAGTAAGCAACGAAGGCAAGAAGCGCTACTACAACAGTAACATGGAACATGCTTGTATAGCCTACTACCTCTTTAATAGCACCTAAGATATAAGGGCCAAAGCCTAAGCCCATATCTAAGGCAATGAAGTATGTAGATGTGGCAACACCAATACGATGAACCGGTACGATTTTAACAGTTACGGCTTGACCGTTTGACATAAAGGTACCATATCCAAGGCCAACAAACACAGCAGATAAGAGAATAAGCCATGTAGAGTGAGCGATGGATAATAAGAAAATACCAAGTGCTAAGGATATGAAGCAAGGGTAAAGAACAAAGTTTTCCCCTTTCATATCAAATACAATACCAAGTAATGGTCTTGTTATTGTAATAACTACAGCATACACAACGAAGAAGAATGTACCTGCTAAGATAAGATTTAAATCTTTTGTATAGGCTGCCATAAAGCCGATAACACCAGAGTATGCAAAACCTACTAGTATAGAAACAAGACTAATAGAATTCATACGTGGTTCAATATAATCGGAAATTCTAATGCCCTTACGTTCTTCAGATTCAATGTCGAGCTTAGGTTCATCAAATTTCATGATAACGGAACCAATACCACAAAGGATGATAAGCGCAACACAGAAGGCGATGATAAAGTCATAGCCAAGGCTATGAAGCATCAAAATCCCTAAGAACGGACCTACCGCAGCAGCAAGAGATGTAGATAAACCATAGTAGTTAATCCCTTCACCACGGCGTGACATAGGAATAATAGCGGCTACGATAGTACTTGTAGCTGTAGATGTAATACCGTAAGCAAAACCATTTAAGAAACGAACACTGTCGAGCATCAATAAATTAGGTGTATAGAAGTACATGGCTGTTGAAACCAAATAAATTAACAAACCTAGGTATAGCATCTTACGACAGCCTAAGATGCTAATAACCGTCCCGCTAACAAACGAGCAACAACGGTACCAATAATATAAATACCAACGGCCAAGCCAGCTTGACTTGCTGTAGCATGAAGATTATCCTTTGCTACTACCGCAATAATAACGATTAATAAGTAATAAATCAAAAATACTAAGAAATTAATCAAAGTATCAAGGACAAAGGATCTTGTCCATAAGGCCTCTTTAGCCTTATCCATAATATCAACTCCATTTTCTTAAACTATTGTCAACCATTTGCGACAACGATTAATTATAAACCTCTCACTATAGAAATCAAGAATTAAAATGTTATACACCTCATTACTTTTATTTATAATAAGATATGTATAATCAATTATAATATAGATATTTCTATTCTAATAATTCACATTAATTTTTGATAATAAAA
>NZ_QSDY01000015.1 GCF_003463825.1 Veillonella sp. AM51-8BH | reverse complement strand
TTTTTGGGAGATTTTAAGTCTATTTAAATTAGACATAAAAATCAATTAAATAATACGTAAATATTTCCTAAATAATCCTGTAATTCTCAATTAGTTCTCAATTAATTCTTAATTTCTTTCAATTGAATCATGATGCCCATAACAATCCAAAACATGCGAATCCCAGATGAATTTCCCCATGTATAATCAATAGATCCAAATAGGAATAAGTAACTAATCAAACCTACAAGGATTGATAAATCATAAGGATTTCTTGTCTTAATATAGTCTTTCAGAGATTTACAGATTACAAAAATTGAGAATCCTAAAAAACCAATAAGCCCTAATACGCCAGATTCAGAGGCTATTTGCAATAAATTATTATGAGAATGACCTAAATTTTGAGTTTCTTGTTTTAATTTATAGTGCTCTCGATATGTTTTTTGCCATAATCCAGGACCAACACCTGTTACAGGGTGGTCTATAATCATCTGCTTATCTGCTTCCCATACATAGATACGGCCTAAATTTGAGCATCTGTAGTCGTATTAAAAGTACTTTCAAAACGAGCTATATAGGCTTGATTACTAGTAAAAGCATATCCTATGCCTACAACGGCTACAAGTAATACCAATATATAGCGAATATTTACAAAGCAATAACGCAATGTAATGAGCGCACCATTAATGCCATTAAATAACCAAGAACCACGACTTTGGTTCCCCCACATGCCTAAAAGCATGCCAAACAAAGAAAATACAGCAGATTTTCTCAGATACGAAGGAAATCTCTTATCATAGGCAGCAATTAATGCTAATGGAAAAGCCAATGTTAACAACATAGCTAATCCCATCATAGATCCGTGTATAACACCACCTGCACGCCCTCCTGGTCCTAAGTTATAGCCCAGTAAATATTGTGCAAACGCCGATATAGCATCGACGCCCATATACACAAAAAATACTGATAATATGACGTATAATTTGTGAGAACTCTTAATACATAGCAGAATTGGGACGATGACTAATACCTTCCAAACCCAAATATTGAAGAAATATTTTGTAGTCACCGCTATATCGGTACTAATTAATGCGGACGGCAATACACATAGTAACATACCTACATAAGCCCATCCATATTGGCGTATCGATTGTGGTACAGAGATTTCATGTCGCCTATACCAACAAGTTATTAAGGTCATCAATATAATGAGGGCATATAGTAAATTCCCCAATGCCATAGATGACCGTGTTGTACATATCATGAGTGAAATGAGTACGGTCAGTACCATTTCAGAATTTTTAAGTATCCAAGATTGCATACTAACCCCTTTTCCCCTACATAGTTACAATCTACTATTTATCATATTAACATCTATACTTTATAGATATCTATTAGTTTATAAATATCTATTTAATGTATAAATATTATTTTACTCGTAACAATGGTTGTACATTATTTTGAATCTCTTGTTCATATTGATCGAGTAATTCATAACGTTTTCTGTATTGGCTACGTTTTTGTGATTTAATCTCTTCAATAGGTTTACGATATTCCTCTAAAGGAATTTTGAAGAACCGCTCATCGCTACATACAACGCCGCCAGATTCCTCCCACAATGGATCTAGCTCAGCTACCTTAGCACGATGACCGCGAACTAAGTGGGTATTTGCGTAAAAGCCTTCATCAGAAACAGCGTAAATAGATTCTACCTTACAGATAGCTGCAATATGGCGCAATAAGAACATGATAAAGTTTTTTGGTCGATACCCAAACATCTTTTTAGTCACTGTTTTAGCATTATCTAGACCATCTTTATAACCTTGAATTGTGCCAATCCACATAGCAGGTTCCCCATTAAAACCTTTACCAAAGCGGAAGTTAGCATGGTATACACCTTGCTTACCCAAGGTTAGTAACAAGGTTAAGAAGCCTTCTTTACGTTGACCAGGGCCATAATATAAGCGCGCTACCATATCAAGGTCTTCTGATTCCCATACGATAAAGCCCCGATTCATACGACTTACATCGTCGTAAATATTATCTGGATCTACAGAGTACATTTCACGTATGGCTTCGTCCGTAAATACATCTTTCAAATAATCAAAATGATTAACAATAGCCTCTAATCGTTCCTGTGGTGTTGAGCTTTTAAACAAGAAAAATCGTGTCATTAACTCAAATAAACCAACTTGACGGTCTAATAAGGTTGGATCAGGCGTATAGTTTGCAAAATAGGTCTCTAGTGCCTCAATTTCCCCTTTATTGCGGATAGAGCGCATTGTATGAAGGAAAGTACGTCTAGTTTCCCTCCAACTACGTTTACCGTAAATCTTACGGCCTCGCTGCCATTGTGTTTGTAAATATCCCATCTCATACTCCTATCCACTTATATAACTACAAAATATATCAATGATTTGTGGAATGTAAATTATCTATAATTGTAACTAATTCATCAGCCACACGATTAACGATGAATCGTTCCTCTACAACATGTCGTGCCTTTGTGATGATATTCGGCAAGTTTACATCATCACTCATCACATATTCCATAGCCTGTTGTAATGTGTGTTCGTTCAGTGGATCTACAATAAATCCAGACTCACCATCGTCTATGATTTCTCGCTGAGCCCCAGAACCGCTTGTAATAACTGGTACACCGCAATACATAGCCTCACAGATAACGAGACCAAAGGCCTCCCGTGTTATTGTTGGCAATAGTAAGCAATCAATTGATCTATATAAACCTTCAATATCTCGTGTAAAGCCTATAAATTCAACATAAGAATGCATTTGATGCGCTTCTATATAATCTTTTAGTTTTTTGATTTGATCCTCTGTACCAGCCCCAGATATAATCAATCGAACTTCTGGATCGTTTTGATGAATCTGTTCAAGAGCACTTAAAATCAGATATAAACCTTTTCGTTCTGTAATACGCGCACTATAGCCAAAGGTTCTAACCTTAGATTTCATAGGAACTGCATCTGAAAAGGACTGGAATCGGTTTGGGTCGATACCATTATGTACAACATGGTATTTGCTAGTATCCTTAATAACAGGCGTCATAAGGTCATCATAAACAAGTTTGGACACACAAACAAAGGCATCTACTTGTGCATTGATCCATCTATGATACATATCTGTTTTACCAGGTACAAGATTATGTTTAATAAACACTAATTTAGCACCTGTTAACTGCTTAAGAGCAATACAAAATAAGATATATTTACCAGAATGGCATACAATCGTATCAATCCCTTGTTCCTTTACCTGCTTAGCTACTGCATTAACAGATAGAAAACCCTTCAAGGTATAAAGATTGGCAGTCATCACATGTCCCACTTGAGCATAGCGAGATTGCATATCTTCATTCGATTGGTCCACTAAGATATAGGCAGTCCTATGTCTCTGTTGTAATTGTTTACAAATATCATATACATATTGTTCACCGCCACCCCAAATTTTGGCGCCTACAACATTTAATATAGACATAGGTTCCTCCTATCATATACAGATCAATACACATATAGTAGTATCCATTGATGTATAGCAAATTCTACTTGCAAATAATCTTTGCCACTACTCTTTACCTATACATCAATAGATATCATCGTCTAATTATACTACGACTTATTCATACTGTCTTCATGATTAATAAGCCACATGGTTAACAATGTCCAATCACGAGCATCATCCTCATGATTATCAATGGGACGAATTGGCTCAACCGGTTTATAAGACGGTATGTTGCTTTCACCATAATCCATGCGAACATCGCCCATCATATGCGGCGTAATCCACTGGTACGGCGTAACCAACGTGTCGGGCTGTTTATCAAACAAGGACGGCACAATGGAATAATATTCAAAACCCTTTGGTGCAATGGCTTCAATGATCGTAGGCATGAGGCTCATATGCGTGCCAATGGGCGCCGTAATACTGTCCTTAGTGAAAGCAGGATGTTGCAATAGTCCTACGGTACAGAATGTGTCGCGCAAGGTATAATCCCGTTGAATTAAGGATGTATTATTCAAAGAGCCAAATAAATTAGAGTGGTCACCAGTAACAACGAATAAACTATCAGGAAAAGCCTCTTTCATAGCATTAACAAAGTTAAAAATCGCCTTATCACTATAGCGATAGGTAGCCAATTCCTTATTGCGTTTCTTATTGGATTTTAAATCATCTCCCAGGTTCGGCATGACCTTTTCAGGATCATAATCTAATAAGGAATCCTCCATTTTATAAGGGCCATGATTGGATGTAGTGTAAATAAAATGGAATGTAGGATGTTCTAACGATTTGATTTCCTGTTCAATATGTTCTAAAAATACATGGTCATAGACGCCTACCCAAGTTTTAGGAGCATCGGGACCACAGAACACAGAAGCGCTTTCTACGCGGTCAAAGCCTTGAGCCTTACCAAAGTGATTAAAGTTGCCATACGACGCATTACCACCATACCAATAAATCGTATCATAGCCTAATCGCTTCATTTGAGCTGCCAAAGAGGTCGGCAATGGTTCATGCCAAAAGGCTTCCCGTTCATTGATTTCCATACCCGCATCATAGACGCCAGATAATAGACTTACAATGGATGGGCGAGATACATTACCAGCAGGCAAGAAATTAGGTACTTGCGCTGTGTGAGGATCATCTTTAAAATCCCATAAACCAGGACATATATTGAGATCCTTATAAGGTTCATCAAGAGACCATTGTGGGATACTTTCACCAACAATAAAGAATATATGTTGTGGTCTATCAATACGAGGACCTGATGCAACGCGCTTGAATGCATGAAGCGGTGTATTCAAATCCTGCCAAGAATCTTTATATTTCTTAGGAACAATACGGTGAATCGCGTCATCAATGTCCTCAGCAGATGCGGTATATTCATCACGAAGGGGATGTTTTAGCACCGTTTCTAAGGCACATAGATCTGGCACTGTAGCACGAGCAAAGAATATATCCTCTTTTACTACTGTAGGAATCGTATCCCATTCTGGTTTATCATCATGAGATAAGGTTCCACCATAGCGGAACCAATAAAACCCCAAAACGGAGGCAGCCACAAGACCTATATTCCAAGCTACAGTAGGCCAAGTTCCTTCAATAGTTGGATAAGGTATAGATGGCAAGGATAAGAAGAAATCGCCCATGTACCAAGATATAAACGTAATAGGAATCAATCCTAAAATGACGAGAATTCCTCGATCTTGATTAAAGAATACATCAATCAAATTACGTTTCTCTGCATGATTTCCATAATGAACCATATAATTATACGTATCATGGAAATGCTTATAAAAAATCATTTTTCCTGCAAAAGCTGCGTAAAGTATGCAGGAATAAATAGTTAATCCCACTAACCGTACAGTATCTTCTATTTGGTGATACCCATCAAATAATAATGCAGGGAGCGTCACCAATACTAAGGGTAGTAAGAATACATAAGCATCAAAATCCATGCCCCACCAAAAGCCATAACGCAATGAACCTAATACAGATTTCCAGCGTCCCTTCCATGTAGGGTAAGGATTATACACAATCATGAATATGATTCGAAAGATGGTGCTCAATATAGGAGCCCAAAGCATTAGTTTTATATTTTGTTGTAGGGATAGAAAAAATTGTTCACTCATTCATACTTCCAGATCTACTTAAAGAACAATAATTCTCCATAGCAATTTACTATACTAAATTACTAATTATAATTGCCCATTAGATTTGTTTAAATAATATAATTTTACATATTTTGTCATAGTATACATCATATGGTAAATAGATAATAGAAAGCCTATTTTCCCATCTAATATGCCACCTTGCAAAATATATATCTTAAAAAATGCCCATTGTGGTCGAAGTATAATATCCCCTAAAAAACTACAAGACTTCCCTTGTGCCTTGTATTTGTTAGCTGCTGCCGTCGTATACTTATTAAACTTCTCAAAGAATTGATGCCAGTTATCATACGTATAGTGATATAATTTTCCCTCTAATGTATCTTGTGGATAGGGACTGATAAAAGATTCATGAACAGCACCTTCCACAGTTGCTCCCTCTCGAGGCATCAATCGTAACACCTTATCAGGTCTCACTACACCATGAGTTGCCTGATTGTGATGGAATAGATTATATCTATGTAACCAATAAGTCTTCGGTTCACCTTGGATAGCTCGTTGAATAGATTTTGCTAACTCTGGCGATACACGCTCATCAGAATCGACAAATAGAATCCATTCACTCTGAGCTTGTGAAATACCAAAGCGTCGTTGTTGTGACCAATCTCCATTCAGAGGATGTGGTATAACTTTAGCCCCCAAGTCAGTTGCAAGAGGTACCGTTTGATCTGTACTTCCATCATCAATAACTAATATTTCATCAGCAAATTGAATACTTTTAATACAATCTACAATATGTTGTTCTTCATTGCGCGCTAAGATAATAGCCGTCACAGTACTCATAGATAATCCTTTAGCTTATAAATCAATTACATTTAATACATAAAACTGTGTAGTTTTTATTGGATGACATCCCCATGTTTAATACGCCATGCCGCAAGTTCGCGCATGTCTTTAATTACCTTACCATAGGCTTGAGGCATATTTGTACCTTGTTCCATAAGTTTTCCACTGTTATCTAGATAGAGTCTATGGTTAAAGACAAATTCCTCTTGTGTGAACAAGCTTGGTACCATCGCTTCATAGGTTTGACCAGGACGACCTACAAGTTCTGCCAAGGTTGGAATGATTTGAATACTCATGCCAAACGCATTAGGAGCAAGCCAATCTTTATGAATGCCTCGTCCATAGAAGATAATCGGAATCGTAGATGCCACATTAGGACTTACTTCACGAGCAAAGGTAAAGCGTTCGCTATGGTCCCCAGTGATAACGAAGAGCGCCGATGGATCTGCTTTTTCTTCACTAGCGATAAACTGGCCCATTACATGGTCTGCATACCAAATATGACCCATTTCGTTCAATTGCTTATCTGTTTCAGCGATTGTATCAGGCAAATGACCTTTTACCTTGTTCACATCATAACCTTCTTTAGCGACGTTAACGCTATATGGAGGATGATTAGATGTAGTCATGATTACGTTGAGGATTTTTTCCCCTCTATGTTGCTCCATGTATGCGGAGATGGCTTTAAACATATCCTTATCCGCTACGCCCCACGCATTGCTTTCATCACTTGGCATTTCAGACGCATCATGGAATTCATCAAACCCTTGAGACAAGGCGAAGTTCTTAACATTTTGCCATGTACTAAAGCCGCCGTACCAGAATACTGTTTTATAACCTAGTTTTTTCATAACAGAACCAATGCCTAAGCCGTACGGTTGTTTGAAGCTTTCACCTTCATAGTTAGGATATAAACCTGTATCAGGCATACCAGTCAATAAACCGTTGATAGCAGGCATTGTACCTGTACCTTGGGCAAGCGCTAGCTGTGTGCTCATCGCTTGAGGGCTAGCAGCATATTTACGGCCTTGTTCAACAAGGTAGGCACCAGGTTCGTTGTATTCTGTGAGGAATGGCCACAAACCATAAGATTCACCAAGAACGATGTTAATAGATTGCGGTTGCTCTGCTAAACGTTGGGTTGTAATCGTTCTTGTGAAAGAACCATCAAAATCCTTACCATTAAACGTACCGCCGATGGCACTAATTTTTTCACTCAATTCTTGAGGTGTTAAATTGATGACCTCAAGCTCATCTGCACGCTTTGCGATGCTTTTAACGCGATAGAGAGCCTGCACATCATCAAGGATGGTTTCATTTAATAGATTAGAACTGAGACGCGCCGCACTTTCCCAGTTGATGGAATTTGTATAGTTAAAAGCACCACCAAATCTAAAGAATAGCCCTAGTACGCCGATAACTACAGTCAATCCAATGCCTGTAATCCATTGCGTTTTCTTCGTCTTAGGATACCACGTAGTACAAACTAGTTGAGTATTAGCGTAATCG
Organism: Veillonella sp. AM51-8BH; assembly: GCF_003463825.1. Classification (GTDB taxonomy): domain Bacteria; phylum Bacillota; class Negativicutes; order Veillonellales; family Veillonellaceae; genus Veillonella. Next base: position 26,378 of record NZ_QSDY01000015.1, on the reverse strand, counting down.
CTATATTTCTTTGTACCCCACGCCAAGAAACGAACGAGGAACCAACAAAGGGCGGCACTCAACACAACAGCACCTACGATGTACATCAACGCATTATATTCATTGATGGCTGTATTGATAATGGCGCCGATATCATCGTTTTTACCATTGATGAGCATCGCATTATAAGAGGAGTTAAAGATCTTATAGAACGGAATGCGCCCCAAGAATAAGAAGGTTAACAGTACCGTTGCAATAGAATAGATAACCTGTTTAATGCGCAAGGATGGCCATTTTGGTACAAAGGTATGCACCAATGTGCCTCCTAAGAAGCCCAATAAGCACAAAGAACCAACGGTCTTGAGGCTCAATCTAAAGCCTAGCCATAAGGACGTAAGGATATTTTCCATCGTCACAGATGCTAGCTGTGATTGGAATACTGCAAGAAACACGATTCTAAATGCAGTCAACAAGGCAGAGAAAAAGATAAATACCTTAATCTCTGTCTTTATGCCTTCAAATAATCGTTGCCATCGGTTCATCATTAACCCCTAACTGTTCGTTCATATAACGTAACTACTCTATACTACCTAACTATAATTATGTTGGATATTTCTTACATTTAGGTCCCTTACATCGCTTACATTTACCGCATCCGCGGTCGATAGTTCCAGCACTGGCTGATTTCTTCGCACTAGTACTCTCCTTGGCCCTCTGTTCAGAGGCCTTACTATTCCATACAGAAACTATCGTTTTTGCTTTTTTTCGGATCTATCCTTTTCAGACTTTTTATCCTTTTTCTTGTCTTTCTTCTTATCTTTTTTCTTGAAAGTATCGCCTAAAAAGACTGTTTTTAACTTGTCATTTAAGACCTTAAGCTTCTTTTCAGCCTTGTCTTTCTTTTTCTTTAACTTATCTTCGGATTTGGAATGTTTGTCTTCCTTAGACTTTTTATGTTTTTTGTCCTTATTATCCTCTTTAGATTTTTTATCCTCTTTAGACTTTTTATCATCTTTAGACTTTTTATCATCTTTGGACTTTTTATCCTCTTTGGATTTCTTGTCGCCTTTAGATTTCTTATCTTCTTTGAATTTTTTATAATCCTTAGATTTTTTAGATGTATCATCAGTTCCATTGATACGCGCCCATTCATCATCAACGCGTTTCAATTGCTTTTTAAGAAGCTTTTCCATCTTCTTATTGGCTTTATCTGAATCTAAGCCAGACTTACCGAATAATAAAGCATTTACTGCTGTATATGGATCAATAGAGGACATATCATTTTCATTTATATCATCTTTTTTACTAGATGCATCCTTATTTGTATAGGATGTTTCTGTATCTTTAGATTTTGAAAGTAATACCGAGTTTTCCGCATCAAATGGATTTTCTTCATCTAAGTGATGGACTTCTAAGCTTTCCACGCCATCTAGTGGATTTACATCCATATGCTCTACAATGTCTTCATCAAGGTCTGATATCTCATGTTGGGAGCTTTCACCAGATCCTGTAAAAAGGCCACCCATAGAATGCAATTCGTTCAATTTAATATGGTTCATGCCCACTGTAGAATCATGCTGCACAGGAATATCCGATAATTGGACCTGTTCCATAGCGTAAACATCATTATTATGACTAGCACCCTTGCCAAGATAAGATCCATCAGAAATGATGATATTCTCTTTATCGTCGCCTAACACATTGCCAAACAAATCCTCCTCAAGAGAATCATAGGTATGCAACATGGACATCCGTTTTTGAACCTCTTCAATTTGATTCCACAAATCAACGAGAGAGGATGTATAGTATATGCGTTCCTTAACCTCTAAATATGCTTGGTAAACGATAGCCAATTCAGTTTCATTGAGGCCCTCTTCGGCACCGATTTCTTCAATCATTTGTTGAATTTGTTGATCTCGATCATATCGTTTAATTAAGGCCTTGCGAATACGTTCAATCAATGCTGTATCGATGATTTCCACGGGTACCTCCAGTCTTCAATACACTCAGCCCTATCCACTACATTAGCGCATACGAATCAATGTATAGAACCATAAAAAATAATTTGATTTTATAATCTCTAATATATTATTATATCAGAATTTATCTGCTTTTTCCTTAATAATCAATGCACTAAAATAAATTAACTGAATACACTAAAATTCGTTCCTTTTCATCGCTTTCTTCAAATAGATCGCTACAATCGATAGGTTCTTCTTGCTCGAGTCGCACATGGTTATTTAAGAAGTTTTCTACCTCTTCGTTGACGTAGTAGAAAAATAGTTTAATCTCCCGCTGATGATGATACAGAGAATCAAAGATATTTCCTAGAACACGCTTAATCGTATGGAGCGCAAAGGGATTAAAGAAAAAACAACGATCTGCTTGATCTGGCAATTCATAGAGCGCCGCATCACCATGCACAAAGCTTACACGATTGCGAGCAGCTGGGCTTTCACCATTAATAAGAGCCCTTTCATAGAGGCGTTCATCGTATTCGATACCGATGGAGTGACAACCCGTTTGGTACGCCATAAAAACGCTGACACGGCCCTTACCACTGCCATAATCGATGAGGATATTTTTCTTGCGAATATGACCGCTATTTGCCAAACGCTCTAGCACACAATAATCCGTCGGCTCGTAAGGATGATGCTCCGTATCGGACCGACTATCATCGCGGCCAGCTGTCCTTATTTGTAAAACCTGTTCCCATTCCTGTTCACTTGTCATAAATCTAATCCTATCATGAGGTCCAATTTATATGACCTAATAATTAATACTAATCTTAATTTATATACATACTATACCCTTATTAGAGCCATATTTACAAATTAAAGGCAATCATATATTATATTAATCAAGGAAATCAATAGTTATAACATTTTAATGCATTCAAATGGAAAATAGGGTGGCAGCCCTGCTTTTTCTGTGCTAGTTACTGACGGAAATATCTATCTAGCCATTTGCAAATGTATTGACACAAGAAAAGCACCCATTAGGGTGCTTTTCTTGTATACAAACATTTATTGATACTAATATGGTATACTAAAGAGTAACATTTCTATTTTCTCATGTGCAGAATATAAAAGGAGAATCTATTTACATGGACAGTGATCTGACCTTAGATTTTATAATTATCATCGTATTAATCATCGCGAATGGCTTGTTCTCTATGACGGAATTAGCCATCGTCAATGCTAAGAAACGAAAATTAGAGGAAATGGCCGAAGCAGGCAACGAGCGTGCTAAAAAAGCCTTTGAATTAGCAGAAAATCCAAACGAGATGTTCTCTACTATTCAAATTGGTATTACCCTCGTTGGTATCTTAACTGGTTTGTATTCTGGTGCTACCTTCTCTGGTCCATTAGAGGATATATTAGTAGCAAGCATTCCAAGCATCGAACCATATGCTGCATCTATTAGCTCCTTCCTCATCGTTGCTATCATCACCTATTTATCCCTCGTTATCGGCGAGCTCGTGCCGAAACGTTTGGCTCTAAATAGTCCTGAAAGCATTGCCGTTGTAGTATCTAAACCGATTTACTGGTTATCTGTAGCATTAAAACCTATCGTTAGCTTCCTCGGTGTTTCCACAGAATTCCTTTTAAAATTACTAGGCGTTACTGTAAAAGAAGAGGCGCCTGTTACAGAGTCTGAAATCAACAAAATGCTCACCGAAGGCGTTGCTATGGGTGCTTACGAAGAAGAGGAACCTATCCTCGTAGAAAATATCTTCCACTTGGCAGATATGAACGCTGGTGATATCATGACACCTCGTACGCAACTTAAATGGATTGACCTTAACGGTACTGAAGACGAAATCATGGAAGTCCTCAAAAATGCCAACCATTACCGCATTCCTGTAGGTACTGATTCCTTGGACGAACTAAAAGGTCTCGTTACCGTATCTGACGTATTAGTTCAAATCATGCAACGTCCTAGCGAACGATCCATTCATGATATTATTGAATCTTGTTTGAAAGAACCATTACTCATTCCAGAATCCATTACACTCATGAAATTATTGAACGTACTCCGTACAGAAGGCGTTCATGAAACCATCGTTCTCGACGAATACGGTGGTTTCAGTGGTCTTGTAACCTTACATGACATCATGGAAGAAATCGTAGGTCTCATGCCTTCTGGTGAAGAAGAAATCAAGGAAGAAGAAAACAAAATCGTTGAACGCGAAGATGGTTCCTGGCTTGTAGATGGCCTTCTCGACGTAGACGAATTTAAAGAATTCTTCCATATCGATCAAGAGCTACCAGGCGAAGAAAAAGACTTATACAAAACAATGGGCGGTCTATTAAATGTTCTCTTTGGTCGCATTCCTAAAGAATTAGACAAAGCCAAATGGAATGGCTATACCTTTGAAGTTGTAGATATGGATAATACCCGTATCGATAAGATTCTTGTAACTTATGAAGAACCTATCGTAGTACAAGAAACAGAAGAAAAAGATTAATAGTTAATAATAACTAGTTACTAGTTAAAAGTTACTAGCTCATAAATATATGAGATTCGTAATTTTATAAAGAGTGAGTTCTCCTATGGAGGACTCACTTTTTATATATACCCCTAGTCGTTTACATATAAATATAGTATTATTAAATTGTATAAAATATATAATCAGACCTAATAGAGCTATTAATTACTATAATTTTAATGGCTAATTTAGATCTACTCTCATAATATGGAGTCCTATGAATGCTGCATCCATGTAGTTGTGTGTCATAGGGCTTATGTGTGGTATAAAGGAGAGATTCTATGAATCAACGAGTTATAGCAACCATAGGAGCCCTCTTAATAGGGACTGCCCTCATAAGTGGTTGTGGATCTGAAAAGCAACCTGAGGATACAAGCCTCAAGGTGCGTACTATCACCATCGGTGAAGAATCTGGTACTACCGGCGCTGGCTATGCAGGCACCATCCATAATAAAACAGAAACCAACTTGGCCTTTCAAATTGGTGGGCGCGTCATCAATAAATTCGTAAATGTTGGTGATGTGGTTCAAGCAGGACAAGTGATTGCTCAAATTAATGGTTCAGATACATCTGCTCAAGTACAAAATGCTGAGGGTGCTGTAAAAGCCGCTCAATCGGCTTATGAATTAGCAGAAACCAATGCTAAACGATATCGCGAGCTCTACGCTCAACAAGCGATTAGTAAATTGCAATTAGACCAAGCAGAAAACCAATTGAATGCTACCTCTGCTCAATTACAACAAGCACAGGCTAGCCTCAATTTGAGTAGCAATCAAAATAGCTATACTACTTTGACTGCTCCTGATACAGGTATTATTACAGCTTTCAATATTGAAGCAGGCCAAGTCGTAGCAGCTGGTCAAAGCGTCGGTACCTTAGCAGCTGGTCGCGACCCAGAAGCAGTCATTGCCCTTCCTGAACAAGAATTGACTAAGGTTCATGTGGGTAGCCCTGCCACTATTACATTCTGGGCTCTACCTGATGTAACCGTGCAAGGTGTGGTCCGTGAAATTTCACCAGTTCCTGACCCTGTGGCAAGAACGTATACCGTAAAAATTACCTTACAAAATCCTCCAAAAGAGGTACAACTAGGCATGACGATCAATGCTAATCTATCTACTACAGATAGCACTAATATTTCCATTCCATTGACGGCTCTTGTAAAAGACTCTAACGGCAATAATGCAGTGTATATCATTCGAGACAAAAAAGCTCATCTCGTGCCAATTAAGACAGGTGAATTTGGTAAGAACTCCGTCATCGTCACATCTGGTTTAGCTAAAGGTGACATTGTCATCACCGCAGGTACCCAACAATTACAAGAAGGGACGGCGGTGAGTCAATGAAACAATTTAACTTAGCCGAATGGGCCCTCAAACATAAGTCCATTATCTACTACTTCATGGCTGTGCTCCTCACCTTTGGTATCTTCTCATACAACCACATGGGCCGTATGGAAGACCCAGACTTTACGATGCGCACCATGGTTGTCGGCGTTGCTTGGCCAGGGGCTTCCCCACAAGAAATGTCGGATCAAGTAACGGACAAATTAGAAGAAAAACTGCGCGACCTTCCGGGCGTGGATTATACAAAATCTTTCACAGATGGCAGCAAATCAGTTATTTATATTAATCTGAAAGAAAACCTACCATCTGATAAAATCCGCCCCGCTTGGGAAGAAGCGCGGAACATGATTAACGACGAATGGAAATCACTGCCGCAAGGCGTTCAAGGACCGACCATCAATGACAGATTTGATGATGTATACGGCATTATCAACGCCATTAGCGGCGATGAATTCTCCTATGAAGAAAAGCGTCAACAAGCGGAAGACTAAATACGTCAGCTTTTATCTGTTCCAAACGTTAAGAAAATCAGCCTTATTGGGGTTCAACAACAAACCCTTAATGTAACGATTAATAAGGATAAATTAGCATCCTATAAAATCAGTACACAACAGCTGTTAACAGCTATCAAACAGCAAAGTATGATGGTACCAGCTGGTATGATTACAACGGATACCAATAATGTATATCTTCGAGTAAACGGTCTATTCGATAGCCCTCAAGCCGTACAAGATATGCCTATTCGCATCAACAATCAAACCTTGCGCCTTGGCGACATGGCTGATGTAACCATGACCTACCAAGATCCTAGTGATCCTCAATTCTACTATGAAGGAAAGCCAGCTATAGGTATTGCCATCTCCATGGATGCAGGTGGCAATAATGTGGAATTTGGTGAAGCTATCGATAAAAAGCTAGCAGAATTGAAAAAAAACATACCTGCAGGCCTTGAACTCGATCAGGTATCAAATCAGCCACATATTGTTAAGGAATCCATTGGCGATTTCTCTCAATCTCTATTTGAAGCCATCGCCATCGTATTGCTCGTAAGCTTTGCATCTCTTGGCTTGCGAACAGGCGTTGTTGTAGCCCTCACTATTCCAGTCGTTGTGTCTACCACATTTATATTGATGTATGAAAATGGCATTTATCTGCACAAGGTTAGTCTAGGTGCATTAATACTGGCTCTAGGCCTCCTCGTAGACGATGCCATCATCGTTGTAGAATGATGAGCGTTAAGCTCGAAGAAGGTTGGGGTCACTTTAGATCTGCCACCTTTGCTTATCAATCGACAGCATTCCCTATGCTATCTGGTACGCTCATTACCTGTGCTGGCTTCTTACCATTAGCACTCGCAGAAGGCATGGTAGCAGAGTTTACAAAATCTCTATCCATCGTTGTATTTATGGCGCTCATCCTATCTTGGTTCGCCTCTGTTCTCGTCAGCCCTGTTCTCGGTTATAAAATCATCGAAAATAAGGCTCCAAAACCTGAATCTGAATGGACCAAACGAGACCGTATCATGCACAAGCTCAGTGTTACATTCTATGATAAATTTGAAAGACTGTTACATTGGGCCTTAGGCCATCATAAGGTAGTATTACTCATCACCTTAGGTGCCTTTGTGTTATCCCTACTTTCACTACCATTGATCAAACAGGAATTTTTCCCATCATCAACGCGTAATGAAATCATCGTATCCATGCAATTCCCTCAAAGTTCGTCCATCGAATATACTGCAAACCAAGCGAAGATCATCGACAAACATTTACAAGGTAACGAACATATTTCAACCTTTACATCCTATATCGGACAAGGTTCTCCACGTTTCGTCCTCACCTTGGAACCGGAATTGCAACGGAACAATTTCTTGCAATATGTAATCGTTACAAAATCCTTAGAAGACCGCGATAAATTATATGCAGAATTGACGCCATACTTAAATGAAGAATTCCCATCGGCCCTTGTAAATACACAATTCTTACAAATTGGTCCACCATCCAAGTATCCAGTTATGCTCCGCGTTTCTGGACCTGATCAAAAGGTGGTAAAAGAAATTGCCAACAAGGTAAAAGATAAGATGCAAGGCGATAAGGATTTGCATAACATAGCCTTTGACTGGCCAGATACAGAACCAGTAGCCAATATTCATATCGATCCTAATAAGGCTCGCTTACTCGGTATCGATAGCTATGCCGTATCCTTACACTTGCAAAGTCTATTATCGGGTACAAAATCTGGTGAATATTACGAAGGTAACCAAACAATTCCTGTTACATTCCGCTTAGGAGATAATGAACAACACAACTTAAGTGCTCTATCCTCCTTACCAATTCAAACAGGCAATGGTTCCTACGTACCGCTTAGCCAAATTGCAACCATCACCATGACTCAAGAGGATGGTATCATCTGGCATCGCAACATGATGCCAACCATCAGCATTCACGCTAATGTAAATGCTGGCGTCCTAGGAAATGCGAAAACAAAAGAGGTATATAAATCCTTACAAGACATTCGCGATTCCTTGCCTACAGGATATACCATTGAACTTGATGGGGCCGCTGAAAAGAGCGTAACAGCTGTACAAAATCTGTTAACACCAATGCCTATTATGCTCTTTGTGATCATGACAATCCTCATGTTCCAATTAAAGCGTATCGCCCTCATGTTTATGGCTTTGCTCACAGCTCCTCTCGGATTAATCGGTGTCGTATTGGCTCTAAATATTACGAGAACGCCATTGGGCTTTATGGCTATTCTGGGTATCATTGCCCTTTCGGGTATGATCATCCGTAACTCCATTATCTTGTTAGACCAAATCGAAATCCACAAAGCAGAAGGTCAAGAACCTCGTGAAGCGATTATCAACTCCGCTACACTTCGTTTCCGCCCTATCATGCTCACCGCTATCGCAGCAATTTTAGGCATGATTCCTCTCATGGAATCTGTATTCTGGAGTCCACTTGCTATCGCCTTCAGCGGTGGCCTACTAGTGGCAACAGTGCTAACACTTATCGTACTACCAGTCATGTATGCAACATGGTATAAGATAAAATAAAAAATTCCCCCTAATATAGTTTTAACACTATTATTAGGGGGATTTTTATTACCTATTAAACTACAACGGCTGTACCATTGCATGTAACCATGAGCATACCATTTTCTGCACCTACTGTGCTGTATTGGAAGGATACGCCGATAACAGCATTAGCACCCATTTTAGAAGCCCGTTGAGACATTTCATCAAGGGCTGCTTGACGAGCTTTCATCAAAGAATCTTCATAGCTGCCACTACGACCACCAACAATGTCGCGAATACCAGACATAAAATCTTTCACAAAGTTACGGCCTTCTACGACCTCACCAAATACAATACCTTTGTACTCTTGTACAGGTTTATTTTCAATATGCATAGTTGTAGTAATAATCATAATTGTATCCTCTCTAATTGACTACAATATATTTTGATTAATTATAGCAAGGCTTTCACAGAAATACAATCACATATTATATAAAAAAGACCTGTTCACTATTTAATAATGAACAGGTCTAATTATGTTATTATTTATCGAAATCGCGGTCTAGGTTAACCTCTTTCAAAGGAACAAGTTTTGTTTTCTTGATATATTTGTAACCTAAGTATACTGCGAAGAAGATTGGCAATCCGATGTACGCAACGGATACGCCATACCAGTCGATTGTATCGCCTGTGAAAGCGGAGTAGTTTTGGCCAGCAATGATGATGACGCAAAGGATGAACGCCAAGATTGGGCCAATTGGGAACAACCACGCTTTGTAAGGTAATTCACTAAGATCTCTACCTTGTGCAATGAAGGCACGGCGGAAACGATAGTGAGATACAGCGATACCAACCCATGCGATGAAGCCGCAAAGACCGGAAATATTAACAATCCAAGTATATGCAGTACCTTCGCCGATGAAGCTTGTAAGGAATGCAAATAAACCGATTGCTGTTGTTAAGATTAACGCTGGCACTGGAACGCCACGGCTATTAAGCTTAGCAAAGATTTTTGGTGCTTGACCTTCTTTAGCGAGTGCGTAAAGCATACGCGTAGAAGAATAGAGACCAGAGTTACCAGCACTGAGTACTGCCGTTAAGATGATAGCATTGATAAAGCTAGCAGCAAAGGCAAAACCAAAGCGATCAAATACGAGTGTGAATGGAGAAATAGATACATTCTCTACACTAGAATTCAAAAGATTTGGATCAGTGTACGGAATTAAGAAACCGATAACTATGAAAGCACCAATATAGAACAATAGAATACGCCAGAAGATTGTATTAATCGCTTTTGGTACATTCTTTTCAGGGTCTTCTGCTTCACCAGCAGCTACGCCGATAAGCTCAGTACCTTGGAAGGAGAAACCAGCTACCATGAAGATAGCGAGAATGGATTCCCAGCCACCTACGAATGGCGCTTCCCCTACTGTCCAGTTCGCAAATCCTGGAGATGTGCCGCCAATGCCAAAGATGAGCATGAAGCCACAGAACAGGAATACGAATACAGTAATAACCTTGATGCTAGAGAATACATATTCACTTTCACCAAAGGAACGAGTAGACAAATAGTTCAAGCCGAATAAAACGAGCAAGAACAGAGCAGACCATACGATGGCAGGCACATCAGGGAACCAATATTTCATGATAAGAGCCCCTGCCAATACTTCAGCAGCTAATGTAATAGCCCAGTTAAACCAATAGTTCCAACCTAAGGCAAAACCGAAGGCAGGGTCTACATAACGTTTTGCATAAGTCCCAAAGGAACCAGGAATCGGCAAGTACGTAGCCATTTCCCCAAGAGATGTCATGAGGAAGTACACCATGATACCGATGAGACCATAAGCTACAAGCGCACCACCAGGGCCTGCTGTACTTACTACTTCACCACCAGCTACAAATAAGCCAGTACCGATAGCGCCACCTAAAGCGATCATATTCATATGACGCGCTTTTAGGGAACGTTTTAAATGTTGATCTTTATTAGAGGTAAACTCTACATTGTTATTTTGATTTTCAGCCATGGGTCACCTCTTATAAATCTAGATTACGCACGTATTTTGCGTTATCTTCAATAAATTTACGACGAGGTTCTACCTTATCGCCCATGAGAACTGTAAAGATTTTGTCAGCTTCGATGGAATCCTCTAAGCTAACTTGTAAAATCGTACGATTTTCAGGGTTCATAGTAGTTTCCCATAATTGTTCAGGGTTCATTTCACCTAAACCTTTGTAACGTTGGATAGTAATGCCATCACGGCCTACTTCATCAAGCTTAGCTGTAAGCTCTGCATCAGAGTATACATACCAGTGGGATTTACCCTTCTTGATTTGGTACAACGGTGGTTGAGCAATGTAGATATGACCTTCCTCTACCAATGGTTTCATATAACGGTAGAAGAATGTTAATAACAATGTACGGATATGAGCACCGTCAACGTCCGCATCCGTCATGATAATAATCTTGTTGTAACGGGATTTTGTAATATCGAACTCTTCACCAATACCAGTACCAAATGCGGTAATCATGGAGCGAATTTCGTTATTAGCTAAAATCTTATCAAGGCGTGCTTTTTCTACGTTAAGGATCTTACCACGTAAAGGCAAAATAGCTTGGTAACGACGGTCGCGACCTTGTTTTGCAGAACCGCCCGCAGAGTCACCTTCGACTAGATAAATTTCAGTCATAGATGTATCTTTTTCGGAGCAATCTGCCAATTTACCAGGAAGGCTAGATACTTCCAACGCATTTTTACGGCGAGTTAAGTCGCGGGCTTTACGAGCTGCCTCACGAGCACGGCTTGCCATCGTTGCTTTTTCAATAATTTTCTTCGCATCTTGCGGATGTTCTTCGAAGAATGTCTTAAGACCTCAGATACGATAACGTCTGTAATACCTTTAACTTCGCTATTGCCAAGTTTAGTTTTTGTTTGGCCTTCAAATTGAGGTTCCAATACTTTTACAGATACAACAGCTGTCAAACCTTCACGTACGTCTTCACCGGAAAGGTTGGACTCATTTTCCTTGATCAAACCAGATTTACGGCCATAATCATTAAGGGTACGAGTTAAAGCAGCACGGAAACCAGAAAGGTGAGTACCACCGTCAACAGTATTGATGTTATTTACGAAGGACAACAAGTTTTCGCTGTAGCTATCGTTATATTGCAACGCTACGTCTACTACTACGTCGTCTTTTGTATTTTCGATATCGATAACAGTAGGGTTTACTACTTCTTTATTTTCGTTCAAGAAGGCAATGAAAGAACTTAAACCACCTTCGTAGTGGAAGCTTTCAACACGAGGTTCCTCTTGGCGCAAATCGCTCAATGTAATGCGAAGACCTTTATTAAGGAATGCCAATTCTTGTAAACGAATTTTCAATGTATCAAAGTTGAATACTGTAGTTTCAAAGATTTCAGCATCTGGCTTGAAGATAACTGTAGTACCAGTACCTTCTGCTTTGCCGATTTCATGTAACTCGGAAGTCTTATGACCACGAGCGAATGTAATCTCTTGAATAATACCATTTTGAGCTACTTGAACCTTAGTCCATTCACTCAACGCATTTACTACAGAAATACCTACGCCGTGAAGACCACCAGAAACCTTGTAGCCGCCACCGCCGAATTTACCGCCAGCATGCAATTTTGTTAATACTAACTCTACCGCAGACATACCGGATTCATGCATCCCTGTAGGGATACCACGACCATCATCGACAACAGTGATACTATTATCTTCATTAATGGATACTTCGATATGTGTAGCATAACCTGCAAGCGCTTCATCTACAGAGTTATCTACTACTTCATAAACGAGGTGATGTAAACCGCGAATGGACGTACTACCAATGTACATACCAGGGCGTTTACGTACCGCGTCAAGACCCTCGAGAACCTGTATATTCTGAGCGCCATAATTTTCTTCAGGCATGAAACAAACTCCTCCTAACAATCTATCACACTGTACTGGATTGAAATTTGGTACAACACATGTACAGAATAAATCTTATCTCTTTATTATACTATAAAACTCATCAATTCGTCTCATTAAAGTCTTAATACTAATACCAGATCCGTAAACGCAATCATCAGTGACCACATAGGTCTTGATTTGCTCCTCTGGTACCATAGCGATATACTCTAGCGTTTCATAGTGATGAATAGGACTTTTATGGGACTTTCCGCCCTTGGCATGCACCATGGTAATGATGGATTCAATAGGCACGGAAACGGTATCCCCAATATGAACGTACATAGGAATGCCCCCTCTACTTTTCTAATGTCCCATTAAGGGCATCAATTTTGCGCTGTTCTTCTTCAGCAAGGAACTTAGACCGATATTTATTGCACAAATTGATAACGTGTTGATCTGTTAACTCATCAGGCTTTTTATGGGTAATGAGCATGGCCACCATATACATATGACGGCGATTGATAGAACCTTTGTAAATTTTATCTAGGTAAAAGTATATGGATTCCCGCATCGCTTCTGCAAAGTCTGGGAAGGTACATTGTATGAATTGCTGACAGTCGCTGTATTTAAAGTACGGATATTTTCGAATGACAGACTTAATATCCTTAATATGTTTTCGATGCAATTCATATTCGCAAGTAGGACAGATGTCCCGTTTAGATTCCATATGCATGCCACATCGCTTACAACGATGATAGCCATGCTGCTCTAAATAGATTTCACGCTTTCGAGCTGTTATTTGTACTTTTCTGAAAGCAGCTCGTAATTCTTCGTTATCCGTTTGTTCTAATGATTTATCGATGGCTTCTACGTCTTCTTTTGAAAGCACGATGTCTGCGAAATTAATACGTTTTGTAATAATCTGTTCATCAGGCAATGAAATCGATGTATCAGTATTAGCTTTCACATAGCTCTGACGTTTCATAATAAAGCGAATATCTTTGATTACCTCTTGATGGTAATACTTGTTAACAGCCTCAATGATACGTCGTTTTTGCATCTGTAATTCTTGCATCCACATGGAATTATCTGCACTGATAACCATATCTGGAGGCTTGATAGATACAATTTTCGTATGATCTGCAATGACATCGCCCACTACATCACGCCACTTGTGAACAAGGGTATTTAATTTATATTGTTCCAGTAAATTCAGTTTTGATAAGGCCTTTGGTAAACAAAGATCAAGGCTGTCCATACTGAACCTTTCCCCCTTCACAAGAAATAAATTGAACAGATTTCAAATCTTTAAAATCGTGAATATCTGTAGTAGTAATAAATGTTTGAATACGTTTATGAATAAACTGCAATAAATTCGCTCGTCTCGACTCATCAAGTTCGCTCAATACATCATCCAATAATAGAACTGGATATTCCCCAACCTCAGACTTGATAAACTCAAGCTCGCTCAACTTTAAGGACAATACAGCAGTTCGTTGCTGCCCTTGGGATCCAAATTTCTTTAAATCCATCGCATCAGAGAAGAATCGTAAATCATCGCGGTGAGGACCTACGCTGGTGGTCATCCGATGACGATCCTGCGGCAACGCTGCTTTGATGCGCTCGTAAAAGCCTTCTTTTGTATATTCTAATGAACCATTGTCCATATAAGGCTGTTCATAACCGATAGTTAAATTCTCTAGACCACCGGTCAATTTACGGTTCATCAAGTCGATGAGAAGGTTAATTTTCTTCAAGCTTTCTAACCGTTTCTTTACGATAAAGCTCGCCATATCGGCTAATTGCAAATCCCATTCTTCAAGAGGTATGTTTTGCTTCCCTCTATATTCTTTAAGAATCGCATTGCGCTGCTGTAATAACCGATTATACTGCATCAACTGATGATAGTACGTAGCACTCGTCTGAGAGATTTCCATATCGAGGAACCGTCTACGACCCGACGGAGTTCCTTTGATAAGTTGTAAATCTTCAGGACAGAATATAACTGTATTTAATGTACCAATCAATTCTTTTTGAGATATTTTAGTGTCATTTAAGCGAATATCCTTAGGACCTTGGCGGAATAACTTGATATTTACCTTTTGTGGCGTATCCTTTTTCTCGAACTTTACTACAATGCCCGCTTCCTCAGCGTTAAACATGAGCATATCTGACGTATCGTTGGTCCGATGGCTTTTACCAATGGTACCCACATAAATGGACTCGAGGATATTCGTCTTACCAGCCCCATTAGTGCCATGCAAAACGATAATCTCAGGATTAAATTGAATCATTACATCCTTGTAATTACGAAACTGGAATAATTGCAGTGAGTCAATTCTCACCGATTAAGCCTCCTCTTGAGTAATTACGAGATCTACATCGAGACCTTCGCAAGAAATCACATCGCCAACGCGACATTTCTTGCGTTTTTCTGTTACAACTTGACCATTCAAAGTAAGGATACCTTCTTCGATAAAGGATTTAATTTGACCACCTGTTTCGATGATTCCTTCTAACTTCAACAACTGATCAATTTGAATGTACTCCGTATGAATGGGTACCTGCTGTTGCTCTTTCATAACGTCCTCCTATAGTGGACAATTTATAACTATATGGTAATTAGGTAACGATGACTTTTAATCATCATTACCTAATAAAGATATGTATATTAATTCAGTGAAATATACAATTAATTGATTATATTATCAATGAACTAATAATAGATTTTAACATTTAATATTATTAATTATTTAGTACCAGAGTCCAGGTCGCTTGCTGAGCATTTTTCTACGAAAAATTGCACGCTCCGACCAAAGTGATGTGTGGCTTTAGCCCTTAGCACAGTTCTTCACTGTGGATTTTCTTAGATAACTTTGTTATCTAGAAAATCTTACGTTCAGAACAAAGCGATGCAGTGTCCCTGTCGTCGCAAGCTCCTCCATTGACTACTGCCCTGCTTTTACTTTTATGCATTTGTACGAACTGGTGTTACTACGTATGTATAGTTCGGATTATTGTCTTGGCGAATAACAACAGGACCGTTTTGTTTTAAGAACAAGTGGATGTTGTCGCCTGTGCTGTGGCGCAAGATGTCGGAGATGTAGCGACCGTTGAAGGAGATTGTGAATGGTGTGCCTTTAAATTCAACAGCTACGTCTTCTTTAGCCATACCGATTTCAGTATTTTGAGTAGATAATGTTACATTACTTTCAGCCCAATCATAACGAATTACGTTATAGCTGATATCTTTAGCCAATAAGGATACGCGGTCAACGGCACCAGCGAATTCGCGGCGGTCGATAACAGCGCTAGAGTCGAATTGGGAAGGAATTACCTTTTCATATTCAGGGTACGTGCCTTCGATCAAACGAGAAATAATATAAATAGATTCAAAGTTGAACACGATTTGTGTGCGGTTCCAAATGATGTTGATCATGGCTGGATTATCTGTTGGTAACAAACGAGATACTTCAGCTAAAGTTTTTGTCGGAATGATAGCACGCATTGGTGTAGTTGCTGGTTCATCGATAGTAATTTTCTTAACAGCCATGCGGTGTGTATCAGTAGCAACCATTGTTACTTCGTTTTCTTTGATTTCAAGAAGAGCACCTGTAAATACAGGACGATCTTCATCAGTAGCAGCTGCGTAGTTCGTTAAATCGATGAGTTCTTTCATTGCAAAGCTATCGATGTTCACATGATCTTGGTCGTGAATTTGTTCAACTAAGGAGAAATCATCTGGATGCAATGTTACTAAGTTAAATTCGGAAGAGCCAGATGTGATTGTTAAAGAATTACCGTCCTCTGGTTTGTAAAGCTCGATGGTATCGCCTGGTAATTTGCGAATTAATTCTTGGAAGTAGCGGGAACCTACAACTAATGTGCCAGGTTCTTTGATGTCGCCGTCGATTGTTAAACGAATACCAAGTTCAAAATCGTTACCTTGCAATTCTACTTGACCATTTTTTGTTGTCATGTAAATAGCGCCTGGTAAGTTGGAGCTTGTTTTATTTTGAGATACCTTTTGCAATACATTGATTGCCTTTTGGAGATTTGCTTTTGGGAATGTAATATGCATATGTTACTCCTTTATAATTTGTCTGTTTGTTATTAGTATTATTAGATTTGTAGATTGCTTTACATTATATATATTGTTTGTATGTACTATTTCCATATAATGCAGAAGCACTGATAACTACTTCTCTTGTTTGTAATATTCTATGTTTGCTACCGTAGATGCTCTATAGATATTCTGCGATAGATCTGTTTCTACTGGTTTTTTGATTGTTTGTTAGTTTTAGTAGTAGTAATAGTAGGGGCCTGTTTATATGTGTAAAAGTGAATTGGCGCTACTAACTGTGCGATTTCTCGGTTGTGTATAACTATGTTGATAGTTTGTAACCACTTATCCACATACTCACAGCGGAGTACGGTTTTTAGGATATCCACAAAGTTACGCACAATATATCCACAGAGTTATCCACAGGTTGTTAATTTCTGTTTAATTTCAGAAATCATGTTCTTAGTTTCTTCGTTTCGTTCAATTTCCTTCGTGATTTTATCGTACGCATGGAGAATTGTTGTATGGTCACGAGAGAAGGCAGCTGCGATTTGCGGATAACTTTCATTGATCATATCGCGGCATAGATACATGGCCACTTGCCGTGGGAATGCGAACTGTGCTTTACGCTTCTTGCCGAGCAAGTCTTGCTTTTTAATATTGAAATAAGAACTTACAAAATTCTGAATACTTTCAATAGTCACCATGTTCACCTCTTCTGTGTGAACGAGGCCAGCCAAGGCTTGTTTAGTGTATTCTAGGTCGATAGATTCTAGACGTTGATCGATGGATGCGGTACCGATTAATTTGGTGAAAGCACCTTGCAATACGCGGACGTTTTCGCTGAATTGAAGTGCCACGTAGTTGATGGAGTCGTTATCGATGCGGATAATGCGGTTTTTCTTATATTCGCGTTCCAGTAAGGATCTAAAGATAGCGATGCGCGTTTCTAAGTCTGGATTTTCCATTGTTGCAATGTAGCCAGCTTGGAAACGAGAACGGAGACGGTCTTCAAATTGCTCCATATCGTTTGGCATCGTATCAGAAGTAAGTACGATTTGTTTGTTGTTATTTAATAACTCATTGAACGTATTAAATAGCTCGGTTTTTGTACTTTCACGACTTTCAAGAAACTGAATATCATCAATCATGAGCACGTCGATATTGCGGAACGTGTTGCGGAACAATTTACCTTGGTTACGCTGCAATGTTTCGACGAAAATGTTCATAAAGTTTTCGCTCGTAATGGACATAACCTTCATGTGTGGATGATTTTCCTTGATGGCATTGCCGATGGCGTGCATCAAATGCGTTTTACCGAGTCCTGAAGGACCATAGATAAAGAGCGGATTATAGTCGCCGCCTGGAAACTCAGCTACATTTTGAGCCGCCCCAAATGGAATGCGGTTCGCGTTGCCTGTTACATAGTTGTCAAAGCGATACGCTGGATTAAGGTTAGATAAGGATAAATCTACAGGTACATTATCAGACTGTAATGTAGGTGTTGTAGTTTCAACTGTTTTACTAGGCGCTACCATTGGCTCATCTGGAATTTCCACAGGCGCTGGTGCGCGATCGATGTAAACTGGCTCTTGATAAACGGGTTTGTAGAATTCATCTTGATGCGATTTTTCCTCTACTACTGGAGGTAATGGCATCGGCGGAGCCACTACAGGTGCATCATCGATGAGACTTTCATCAACAAAGGTAGTATCTACACTCTCTTGATTGAAATCGAATAACACCATATCCCGATGGGAACCGATAACCGTAGTAATAGCATCCTGCAAAGCCTTGCTAATCTGTGGCTGCTGATCGATTAAGTTTTTAACAAATGTTTGCATGACCCCAATATGGATCGAATGACTTTCGAGAGACATGGGAATCAACGATGACGTGACGCGCAAGTACAATGCGTCAGGCAAATGTTGCATGTTCTTTTTCGCCTCTTGCAATATATGTTCCCATATATTATTCAAATCAAATGACTGCATGACGTGCCTCTTGTGTATAACTATTGCGATAAATGTGTATAACTTTAGGAATAATGTGTATAACTCTTGTGAAAGCTGTGGAAAAACCTGTTATTCCTGTGAATAACCTGTGTACAACCTGTGAATAAGTGAAAATAAAATTCTCTTCCAACCAGATAATAACTGACTTTATAGATTACACAGGTTAAAAGAGAAAAAATGTGGATAACCTTAAAAGTTATCCATCAAAAACTTATAAAAATATATACTTTTTCCTAATTTCAGTTATGATTGTACCAAAAAATCACTAGTTTGTCATTTATTCTGTGGATAACTTTTATAAACTGTTTGTAATGTATATCTTAAATTTCTCTTGGTATATCTATTATTTTTGGGGGAGAAATTAAAACTACTTTTCTCGCTCCATTCTTACGCAAGTCGCTCAAAAAGTAGTTTTAATTTCCCTCCTCCCATAAGATAATTTTTATGATTACAATACACATAGATGGAAAAATAATAGATATACCTGTTAGCAATCTACATTAGACCTGTTTATAAAACGTTATCTACACAACTTAAATGAAAATTTGGGAGAGAAGACAGAAGAAATTAACAGCACCTACTATTCCCCTCTCCTCAAAAGAGATCAAAATGTAAATTTGTTTTATATAAAAAGATTAGAATTGTGAGTTCTTGTGGGTCTGATATTGATGTTACGTTTACATCGTGTAGTGGTGTTAAAGGTGATATTAGGGTTGTCTTAGGGAGGGAATATAGGGTCCTTTTGAGCGACTTTACGCGTCGTATGGAGCGATGAAGAAACCCTCTTTTGGAAACGTAACATCAATTTCTCCTTTTCCCTTCAAGAGGTTAAAAGGTAAGATTTGTTAAATCTTAGATCCGTATTCTGAAAGACTTTTAGATTTTCCATAAAAACTGATACTACTTTTTATACTGATGGTAGGTGTTATAGTAGTCATTAGAGTATGTTAGGAGCAGGAATAGATGTGGATTTTTGACCGACTTACGATGAGTATGGAGGGAGAAAACCACATCTATTCCTCCCCCTATAAAAGTAGTATCAGTTTTAAGTTCTATCGAATTTAAGTAAAATCCACATAAAAGTCTTTCAGAATAGCCCTAAATGATTGACAAATTTACGTTTTAACTCTATAATTACCCTGTTATGGTATAAGTAAAACAATACAAATGACGAGGAGGTGTTTTACTAATGAAACGTACTTACCAACAAATACTCTTTGGAGAAAACGTACCCATGGTTTCCGTGAACGCATGAAAACTATCGGTGGCCGTCTCGTTTTAAAAAGAAGACGTGCAAAAGGCAGAAAACGCTTATCTGCATAATATAATAGCTGTTAGGCAGGAGAAAAAACTTGGCGCTGCTGCCAAGTTTTTCTATTCTTAGGACTTAAGGACAATGCATATGGATTATTGCCTCGAAAAAGCAAGACGACTGACGCACAATAATGAATATCGCCTTGTGTATAAGCACGGTAAATACGAAGTAGGCCGCATGTGTGTACTCTATCGTATGCCCGTGGCGAAGCAATCTACGCGCATTGGTTTTGTAACCGGCAAAAAGGTTGGTTGTGCTGTAGAGCGC
Source organism: Veillonella sp. AM51-8BH (assembly GCF_003463825.1). Classification (GTDB taxonomy): domain Bacteria; phylum Bacillota; class Negativicutes; order Veillonellales; family Veillonellaceae; genus Veillonella. The sequence continues at coordinate 5,965 of NZ_QSDY01000015.1, read as the reverse complement.
AACCGAGCTAGACGCCTTATGAAAGAGGTATATCGCCTCAATCAACATTCCATACGCGAAGGGTATCATATCGTAATTGTTGGACGTGGCCCTCTGAAAAACGCTACCTACGAAAAAGCGGAAAAGGAAATTTTGTATCTCTTGCGGAAAAGCAAATTGTTGATACAAAATGATAAATAGGACCACAAGTTAGAAGGCTTTGGTCCTTTTTTGTGTATATGGAGGTTTCCATGAAACGCTGTATAACCACGCTTTTACGACTTTTAATTAGGTTCTATCAGCTTGCCATATCTCCCTTAAAACCTGGATGTTGCCGTTATTATCCGACATGTTCCACATATACTCTGCAGGCCATCGAAAAATATGGTCCTTTGAAAGGTAGCTGGATGGGTTTAAAACGCATTCTTCGCTGTCATCCTTTCCACAAGGGTGGCTACGATCCAGTTCCCTAACCCACTTGGGCTTAGGCTGGATGCGTTCTGTGAAAGTAACTTTCACAAACACTATCTAGCACAGATTTGGAAATACCTGAGCATCTGTATGGATGAAATTTAGACCATACCATAACGATATATAGATGCGCAAAGGACGGTTTCGGACTGTAAGAAAAAGGAGAAACAATGGAATTTTTAAGTAGTGTATTCCACCCTATCGTTGAATTGATGACTACATTGGTAACCTATGCGTTCCAATTAACTCAAATGGTAGGCTATCCAAGCTACGGTGTGGCTATTATCCTTTTAACAATTGTTATCAAAGCGATTTTGGCACCACTTACTGTTAAACAAATCAAATCCATGAAGGCTATGCAAGAGTTACAGCCTCGCATGAAAGAATTGCAAGACAAATACAAAAACGATCCTGCAAAACTTCAAGCGGAAATGGGTGCATTGTACAAAGAAATGGGCGTTAACCCACTAGCTGGCTGCTTGCCTCTATTGGTGCAAATGCCATTCTTGATCGCTATCTTCTATGCTTTACAAGGCTATCCATACGATCAAAACTATGTACAATTCTTATGGCTTCCTAGTCTTGGCGAACCAGATCCAATGTACATCTTGCCAGTATTGAGTGCATTATCCACATGGATTATGTCCAAGCAAACTAGTAGCGGTGCAACTGGTGCTGCTGCGCAACAACAAAAGATTATGACAATCTTTATGCCTTTATTCATTGGTTACATCTCCCTTAACTTCCCATCTGGCTTAGTTATTTACTGGATCGTATCCAATGTGTTCCAATTTGTGCAACAACATTTCATTTACAAAGGCTTAGAAGCTAAGAAATAGGAGACACTATGGAATTTATCGATGTATCTGCTAAAACCATTGAAGATGCCATTGCCAAAGGCGTAGCTCAATTGGCTGCAGAAGGCCAAGAATTGGTAGAAACTAAAGTCTTGGAACAACCTTCTAATGGCTTCTTGGGCATTGGTCGTAAACCAGCAGTTGTTCGCTTATTCTTCACATCTGTAGCTAAAACTGCTACTCAAGAAGAAGTAGCTCATGTAGAAGAACAATCTGTAGCTGTTGCTTCTGAACCAGTAGCAACAAGCGAAACAGAAGTACAAGATACAGCAGTTGCAGCTTCTGAAGGTACTGTAGAAGAAAAACCTTCTAAAAAGGAACTTTCAAAAGAAGACCAACAAGAAATTGCTGAAAAAGGTAAACAATTCCTTGATGATATGTTTACTCAAATGGGCCTCACTGTAGTTATCGAAAAAATGATGACTAAAGATAAGATTACATTCCAAGTACACGGCGAAGATTTGGGTATTTTGATTGGTAAACATGGTCAAACATTGGATGCTATTCAATACTTAACTAATCTCGTGGCTCACAAGGATGTATCTGGCCACTGCCATATCGTTGTAGATGTGGAAAACTATCGTTCTCGCCGAGAAGAAACTTTGGTAAATCTCGCGAAACGCTTGGCTTCTAAGGTAAAACGCAATCGTCAAAAGGTTTCCTTAGAACCAATGAATGCTTTTGAACGTAAAATCATTCACACTGCCCTTCAAGGCGACAAAAACGTTGTTACTAACAGTGAAGGGGATGAACCGTTCCGTCACGTTGTGATTACGTACAAAAAATAAAATATAGTAGCGCAGCTTTCAAGTAACTGAGATTATCGGTTGCTTGAGGGCTGTCCTCTTTATTCTTTAGGTTATGGTGAAAGCTAACCTAAGTTAATCTTCGCATGCAAAGATTAGTTTAGTTTAACTTTCACAGGCGAAGAACATATACAAAATCAAATATTAGATAATCGAAATACGGAGATATGTATGTATATAGATGATACAATAGCGGCCATTGCGACGCCGCCCGGTATCGGCGGAGTTGGTATTATTCGGGTCAGCGGCAAGGATAGTTTTCCTATTGTAAATAGCCTGTTCAAGAGCGCTGGCACCGTGCCTTTGATGGACCGCCAAAATAGAACGATACAATACGGGACCATTGTGGACCCTGCAACGAACAAGACCATCGATGAGGTTCTTGTGTTATTAATGAAAGGCCCTCATTCCTACACGGCAGAGGATGTGGTGGAAATTCAATGCCACGGCGGCATTGTGCCAGTTCGACAAATTCTGAAATTGCTCGTAAACCACGATGTGCGCATGGCCGAGGCCGGCGAATTTACGAAGCGCGCCTTTATGAACGGACGTATCGACCTCACGCAAGCAGAGGCGATCATTGATATTATTGAAGCAAAAACGGAGGACTCCCTCTCTCTCGCTGTATCGCAGCTAGATGGGACCGTTTCGTCCTTTGTGAAAGATGTGCGTGAACAGCTCATCGCTATGATTGCTCATTTAGAGGTAACCATCGACTATCCTGAAGAGGATATTGAGGACGTAACGAGCCAAGAGGTTCGTGAGCAGCTAGAGCCTATTTTGAAAGCTATGGATAATCTCTTATCCACAGCGAATACAGGTCGCCTCATTCGCGATGGTATTACAACGGTTATTGTGGGCCGTCCAAATGCAGGTAAATCGAGCTTGATGAACGCTCTCTTGCGTGAAAACCGCGCTATCGTAACAGATATCCCTGGTACGACGCGGGACAGTATTGAAGAATATATGACCGTTGAAGGCATTTCCTTGCGCCTCATCGATACAGCAGGTATCCGTGACACACAAGACACGGTAGAAGCCCTTGGCGTTGAACGTGCTCGCGATTATATCAACAAAGCAGACATCGTGCTCTGCGTTATCGATGGGTCTACTCCATTAACCCCTGAAGAAATCGAAATTTTGACCTCTGTGAGCGGTTTGAACACCATCGTACTCCTTAATAAGTCCGATATGGCACAAGTCGTTACAGACGAAAATATTAAAGAACACGGAACCTTTACAGCTATCGAGCGCATCAGTGCTAAAGAAGGCGAAGGCTCTGCAGTTCTTTCCAAATGGGTGCAAGAACTCGTCTATGGTGGTCGCGTAAAACAAGACAATAGCGCCATGATCAGTAATGTGCGCCACATCAGCCTCATGGAACAAGCAAAGGCACAAGTCGAACAAGCCCTCTCCTCCATCGACATGGGCATGCCAGTAGACTTTGTTGCTACCGATTTGCGCAGCGCCTGGGAACTACTAGGCGATATCACAGGCGACACCATCCGTGAATCCATGATTGACGAACTATTCAGCCGCTTCTGCCTTGGCAAATAACCCAAAGAAAATTCACAGTGAGGAACTGGACTCTGGGATATTCGGCCTCGTAGTTTAAATAAAATATACTTTCACAATAAGATAAGTAACAAATATAAGGAATTCAATTGATATGTACACAGTAGATAATTATGATGTCATCGTCATCGGTGGTGGTCATGCTGGTTGTGAGGCGGCTCTTGCCGCTGCCCGCATGGGTCATCGCACGTTGATGGCTACTATCAGTTTAGATAACATTGCGCTTATGCCATGTAATCCTGCCGTTGGAGGTCCTGGTAAAAGCCATCTTGTTTATGAACTTGACGCTTTAGGCGGTCAAATGGGTATTAATGCAGATGCTACGGCTATTCAAATGCGTATGCTCAACATGGGTAAAGGCCCTGCAGTGCATTCCTTGCGCTGCCAATCTGATAAAATCAAATACCAGCATTTGATGAAACAAACCATTGAAAATACAGAGAACCTCAATGTTAAGCAAATCATGGTAACGGAGCTTAAGGTTGAGGACGGCAAGGTAACAGGTATTGTTACAGAACTTGGCGAATTCTATGGCGCTAAGGCTGTTATTCTTTGTACAGGTACCTACTTGAAAGGTAAAATCCTCATCGGCGATATCGATTATGTAGGTGGCCCAAATGGTCAACGCGTAGCAGAACATTTCTCTAAATCTTTGCTCGACAATGGCATTGAGTTGATGCGCTTTAAGACTGGTACGCCAGCTCGTGTGGATAAACGCACGCTTAACCTTGAAAATATGGAGGTTCAAGAAGGCGATACACATCATCACTCCTTCTCCTTTATGGATGAATGGATCAACCGCAATGAAGACGTATGTTGGTTGACCTATACTAACAAAGAAACGCACGAAATCATTACAAGTAATATTCACCGTGCCCCTATGTATAGCGGTAAAATCGAAGGTGTAGGTCCTCGTTACTGCCCTTCTATCGAAGATAAGGTAGTGCGTTTTGCCGATAAAGAACGCCATCAATTATTCGTAGAACCAGAAGGTATTAGCACAAACGAAATGTACGTACAAGGCATGAGTACTTCTCTTCCAATGGACGTACAATATGCATTCCTTCGCACCATTCCAGGTCTTGAAAATGTAGAAATCATGCGCCCTGCGTACGCTATCGAATACGACTGCTTGAACCCAACGCAATTGACGCCAGCCCTTCAAGTAAAACATATTGAAGGCCTCTACTCTGCTGGTCAAGCTAATGGTACATCTGGCTATGAAGAAGCCGCTGCACAAGGCTTAATGGCTGGTATTAATGCTGCTTTATGGCTTGAAGGTAAAGAACCGTTTATCCTTGCTCGCTCCGAAGCATATATCGGTGTTCTTATCGATGATCTTGTAACAAAAGGTACAAATGAACCATACCGCATGATGACAAGTCGCAGTGAATATCGTCTATTGCTTCGTCAAGACAATGCAGACATGCGTCTTACTGAAAAAGGCCGTGCTATTGGTCTTGTAAAAGACGATCGTTGGGCTAAATTTATAGCTAAGAAAGCTGCTATCGACGAAGCAATGGATATGTTACGAAATACACCTGTGAATCCATCTAAGGAAACTCAAGCTTTGCTTGAAAGTTTAGGTACAGCACCTATTAGAACAGGTATTCATGCTTATGATTTAGTAAAACGTAATGAACTTTCCTACGCTATCGTAGCCGATGCATTTGGTTTAAAACGCTATACCCCTGACGTAGAAGAAGCTGTTGATATCTCCATTACTTACGAAGGTTATATCAAAAAGCAAATGGACCAAGTCGACAAGGTTCGTAAACTAGAAGAAAAAATTCTTCCAAAAGAGTGGGATTACACACAAATTAAGGGCATCTCCCTTGAAGCTCAACAAAAGCTCAATAAAATCCGCCCTCACTCCATCGGCCAAGCAAGCCGCATCTCTGGCGTATCTCCTGCGGATGTATCTGTACTGTTGATCCAACTAGAACAATACAATAGAAGCAAATAATTGTGATAAGCAATCATATAATCGAAAAAGCTAGCTAATCGTTACGATTAACTAGCTTTTTTCTGTTATAGAGCTTCACGTTCTTGATGTTCATCGATTTCTCGACCTTCGCTCATATAGTCTGGAGTAAATAATGATAAGCCCATTTTAAATAATAGCCACATACATTTCTGTTTCATGGGTACCACCTCCCTATTAATGGTAGTGTAATCTATAAATAAGTTCATTAGCAAGTAGCAAGTTTTATTTTATATATGTAATAGAGATCTATATCAGTAAATATTTGTATATTTATATGTATATTTATAAAG
>NZ_QSDY01000014.1 GCF_003463825.1 Veillonella sp. AM51-8BH | reverse complement strand
ATAACTTTACGTCTATACTTAGGTGTAAATACTATGTGGTATTTGCATAACCATTTTGTGTGCGCAAGGCTCTGTGTCTTTGTTGCCATATAAAATCACCTTTCTTTTGCATATAATGCGGCTTGAACACCTACATTATACTTAAGCAAGGTGATTTTTTTGTATAACTTTCGTTGCCGCACCCGCATAGCGGGTGGTTTAATGATTCGCGACTACGTCGCGAACCAGTCTAAAGACAATAATATAAAGAGAACCCCATCATGATATCAATCATGATGGGGTTCTTTTATTGTAAGTTTTAAATTTAGAGACTTAGAACAACTATGTTTTATTGAATTATAATTGACCAACTACATCAGTATTCAATTATAGTAACAATAGCATAATCACTACTGTAGCAATAATACATGGTACAGAATTACGTTTCGCCATTTCCATAGGGTTAATGCCAGCAAGACCGGCAATAATAATACCTGCACCTGCTACTGGACTCATACTACGACCAATGCCAGCACCCAATTGAGCCATGGAGCCTAATTGCATAATACCATACCCAAAGTCTGCTGCATGAGGTGTTACCGCACCATTAAATGCAAGGGCTGCTGCATTACCAGAACCAGAAATAACAGCTAATAAGAATGGTCCAAAAGCCGCACCGATTTGTGCGATTTGTTGAGAGTTCTTCATGCCATCAATAAGTGCACTTGTAAGGCCGATGTACTGCATACCTGCTGTAAAGCATGCTGCCGCAGCCATAAGTCCCACAACATCACACATGCCATCGCCAGTACCACGGAAGAATTTCTTAACTGCATCTGTTACATTAGGTCGTACTGCAATAATACCAATCGCCGTACCAATTAACATGGACACAGGAACGGAAATCTCTGGAATCACTGCTACTTGTTTACTACCAAGTACGAGTAATACAAGCGGAATGATTGGGATGATAGCATAAAAGTAATTTACCTTGAATTCTTTGCCTTCTTCTTCGTTAGCATCTTTCAATACATATCCTGTATGTTCCTTCTTAACGATAGCTACGATATTGAGCAAGATAGCTGCTACTACAATACCAATAATGGCTTGCATAGAGAAGCTCGCAATAACGGTCATTACGTCTTCACCGGCTAGTTGTGCTACTTGCGGATTAAACATAAGGCCTGGGCTCAATGCACTACCCCAAGTACCTAAGAAAATGGCAGAACCTGCCATTGCAGGATGCACACCAGAACGAATAAGAGCAGGAATTAATAATGCGCCTACAGCAGCTGCACAGCCCGCTGCAGTAGGCAACGCAATATTGATCAAGAATGTAATAATAACAGCACCAGGAATGATGATTTTAGTCATCTTTTTAAGGCCTGCAGAAATGAAATATACCATGTGCTCTGTACATTTTGTATATTCCATAACATAACTAAAACCAAGCACTGTACAAATAGTTGGTACAAGACCTGGGTTTGTAAGTTCTTTTACAAAGGCTGTCGTACCAGCACTAAGCTGCCCACCAATAAAGCACATTAACAAGCCCGACAACAATAGAACGAGCCGCGTTTCAAACTGCTTAATAATAGCGATAAACGTCGCCACTACAATAACAATACCAGCAATAACCATAATCTCTCCAATCCGGGTATTCCCAATAAATGAAAAATATTCACTACCATTCTATTACGGAATACCCCTTCTAACTACGTACAATATAATGTCTTACCTAGTAACACACATCCTGCTACATTATATCTACATACAATATATCACAGTGCTCAACCTAATTGAGTTTTGTACTCTCTAAGCTAAGTTTTCTAAGTACTGTATCCAATACCTTAGCGCCCGTAACGATGTCATCCATTTTCGCAAATTCAGCCGGATTATGGCTGATACCTTCGCGACATGGGATAAAAATCATCCCCGTTGGAACATCATCAGCCCAATGCATAGCATCATGACCAGCACCGCTTGGCATGGTCATATAGTCTACACCTACAGACTTAACAGCCTCTTCGATTTCTCGAATCATGGCCGGATGCATCGCTACAGGATGATCCTGTGCGATAGGCTCAATCGTATAGGATAAGCCTCGTTTTTCTGCAATAACATCAATAAATTCCTTAATGAGAGTAACTACAGAATCACGAGCTACCTTAGAAATACTGCGAATATCTACACCTAGCTTAACCGCTCCAGGGATAACGTTCATCGCACCCGGTGTTACCTCAACAACACCGACTGTGCCCACCACTGGAGGCTCCTCTTGCATGGATGCAATCTCCTCAATACCGAGGATGATTTTTGAAGCCCCACATAACGCATCATGGCGCAAATTCATTGGGGTTGCACCACTATGGTCCGCATTGCCACGGATGGTTACATAGAACCGCTCTGGTGCGGCAATACCAGTTACAACACCGATGGGTTTTGCTTCGTGCTCTAGCACCTTACCCTGTTCGATATGAATTTCTGTGAAAGACTTTACAGGTCGTTTATATTCCATATGCTCAATAGCATCGGGATTTAAATTACGTTCTTTCAACGCATCATACAAGGACGTGCCTTGTTTATCGACTAAGCGTTGTAAATCTTGCAATGTCAATTCACCACGCATAGCTTTACTGCCTAATGTAGCAGCTCCAAAGCGACTAGACTCTTCACACATAAAGTCCACTACGGCAATGGTATGGTCATGTTCAAAACCATCATCTGTCATACTGCGAACCGTTTCGATAGCCGACAATATGCCTACAACACCATCGTAGTTGCCCCCATTAGGTACGCTGTCCGTATGAGAGCCAACCATGACAATCGGCAACTCAGGCTTTTTGCCAACTTTATAGCCTATAACATTACCGAAATCATCTATTTCAACAGTCAAGCCCGCATCAGTCATACGGTCAATGATATACTGACGCCCCTTCCAGTCTGCATCGGTGAAAGCTAGGCGATTAATGCCTTCACCAGGTGCAGTCAACTGTGCCATAGCCTCAAAATCTTTAGCTAAACGCTCTCGTTGAATCATATAACACCTCACAATCTAATACTCATATTAGATTTAATATATAGCACACTATACATATTTCGATCCATACATCTATATAGTTATATACCTATAGTTTAGATGTATACATCACAATATCTCAACCAATATATCCTATTTTAAATAGTGAGTTGCAATTGTACCTAATGCAACAATACCGTTTAGCATATCTTCTTCATCGATATCAAATAATGGATTATGATGAGGTGCTTTAATAGCAGAGCCTAATACCATATATGTTGCTCGACCACCACGATCGATTACACGGTTCAAGAAGTAAGCGCAGTCTTCACTACCGCCGCCGCTATAATCAAATGGCACCTCTTTAAAGATACCCAATGGTTCAATGATGGATTGTACTTCGCGAGCTAAATCATCGCTGATACGACCTGCTGGTGTTTCACCTTGTTTTGTAATTTCAAATGTACAGTCATGCATTTCTGCGGCACCTTTAATAATAGTTTTAGTGCGTTCAATCATGTAGTCATTGATTTCTGTGGTGGCGCCACGAGTTTCTAATTTAAGAACAGCTACATCAGGTGTAACATTGCGACCTGTACCACTTTCAAAAACACCTACATTCATACGAGAAGCACCTTGGCTGTGGCGCGCAATGGCTTGTAAGTTAATAACTGCTGTACAGCCTGCAAGCATGGCATTTTGTGCTTTTTCTGGAGAGCCACCGGCATGGGAAGAATAGCCGTGGAACACAGCATCAAGTTTCGTAGTCGCCAGGAATCCATGGTCACTACAAGCAAGGCAATTAGATAGATTTTCATTAAAGCCAATGTGCATACCAAACATCAAATCTACGTCGTCTACTACGCCAGCCTCTACCATCGCTTTAGCGCCACGTACACCTTCCTCAGCAGGTTGGAAGATAAGTTTAATAGTACCCTTTAATCCATCCTTATGTGTGGCTATATATTCTGCAAGGCCAAGACCCATTGTCATATGTGTATCATGACCACAAGCATGCATCGCTTTATCATGGCGAGAACGGAAACCTGTCTTAGCAGGAATATGGTTAGATGCTTTAGATTCGATAACATCATTGGAATCCATATCTGCACGGAACGCCACAACAGGACCATCATCACTGAACTTCATTGTAGCTACGATAGCTGTCTTACCATAGCCCATTTTTTCTACGAGCTCAGGATCAGCACCTTCATCCATAGCACGAGCCATGGCTGCTTTCATAGCCTCTTCGCTAGGTAAGCCCATACGAGAGTCTAAATCGAGTACATCTGCGCCGAGTGCCACATTATAACCCAAGGCAATTAGCTTTTCAGCTACTTTAGCAGCCGAACGATATTCGAGCCAGGCTGGCTCTGGATACATATGAAAATCACGACGCATAGCGATAAAATCATCGCGGCGTTGTTGTACGAAATCTTTTACAGACATAGGAACCTCCTAAAAATTAATTAGTACTTACCTATTAACTATATGAATAGATAAGTAAATAGTCAACCAAATAGGTCATGTATACAAAATAAAGAGACGAACTATGCTATAATAATAGTAATAAAGGAGGTGCCTATGACATTAAATGTAAATAAAGAAAAACTCACCATTTTAGATGTACAATTTGAAAATTATGAGGACTTTGATGCAGTTTGGTATGCCGTAGGTTCATCTATGATTGAAGACTTCACTCCTACAACTGAATCAGTTCTAGAATTAAAAAATTATGTTACAAACAGAAGGAAGGAACTACAAATTGGCTAAGAACCAATACAAAAGAAAGTATAATTAAGAACTTAGCTAAAATCTTAGATTGCCTAAATTTCTTTCATCCATTTAGGGAAGGTAATGGTCGCACACAACGTGAAGTTATTCGAGTATTAGCATTATCAAAGGGGTATAAAGCTCAAATTCATGTTTCTGAAGATGACACTGTATATAATACCTATATGGACGGAACCGTACATGGCGACTTACAGAAACTAGAACTATTATTTGAAAAAATATTAGAAAAAATATAATATTTGATTACAAAAAACACATATACCTCATGGTATATGTGTTTTCGTTTGTTTATTTCATTTCTACTTTATTCAGTTTTTCTAGTACTTCTCGTTTAATTTGACGGTGTCGATCCCAGGCGATAATGAATACGGTTGCAATGATGCAAATCATGCCAAAAATACCGACCAGCGTAAAACGATTCCCTAGCAATACCCATCCAAAGATCGCTGCTGAGATTGGTTCTAATGATGAAAGTATAGAGCCTTGTATAGCACCAATGAGTCTAACCCCTTCCATATAAGCATTAAAGGATACGACTGTACCAAGTATGATGATGGCGAATAATCCTAACCAGGTCATGCCATCCCAGAGGGCTTCCGATTCTACTTGTTGAAACATAGCTAAGGATAAAATACCACAGATAAACATGGCAAAGCCCACAATGGATGTGGTGCCATATTTCTTTAATAGCTCAATAGGTTGCAATGTATATACACAGATACTAGATGCCGATACAAGCCCCCAGAATAAAGCAAGCACATTAAAGTTCGAAACATCTAGCCCTTCTTGCATGACGATACAGAGTGTTCCCACCAAGGCTAATACAATACAGAAAAACTCTGGTAAAGATGGCTTTTTAAAGTATCTCAAAAACAAATAGATAATGATCAGCGTAGGCGCAACATATTGAAGGACCGTAGCAATACCGACTCCTGAAATGGCAATGGCCTTGAAGTATGAGTACTGAGATAAAGCAATACCTAAAATACCAAATACTAATAATTTCCCTATATCCTTAGGTTCTGTAAAGATAGAGAAAATACGCTTACCATCCCTTATATAAGCAAGTCCTATCGTCAATATACCTGCTATGAGCAAACGCGCTTCTAATAGCCACTCCACATTGATATGCTTTGCATTTTCTAGGAATTGTACAGATGTGCCTGAAAGCCCCCAAAATAGGGCACCTAAAATGGCAAGGGCCATACCTTTCCATTGTTTTTTCTCCATACAACCTCCTATCACAACTACTTTCACATTATGTACAATCATAACAAAGAGGCCTCTAAACTGCAATATCCAGCAAAGAGACCTCAAACTATGTACGTTTTTCTAGAGCAATTATAATAACAGTAGCAATGATCATGGCCATGCCAATTAGCCCTAATGCACTAAATTGGTTGCCTAACAAAGCCCATCCAAAGAAAGCCGCTGAAATCGGTTCAATAGATGACAAAATAGAGCCCGGCACAGCGCCTATACGCTTAACCCCTTCTAAATAAGCATTAAAGGATACAATTGTTCCCAGAAAGACAACATTGAAACAGCCAATAACAGTCCATACATCCCACATAGCATAGGAATTTGGTTGGTGGAACAAGATAGCCGCCACAATACCACTGAGGAGCATACCAAATCCTACAATCGGCAAGGTTCCATATTTATATAGTAAATCTACAGGAGAAACACTATATACAGCGACGCCTACAGCAGATAAGAGGCCCCACACGAGCACTGCCAATGGGAATCGCTCCATAGAAAAGCCATCATTCCCCATCAAACAAATCGTACCTACCAAGGCCAGTATAACGGAAATAATTTCCCCTTTAGAGGGCCTTTTACCATAATGGGCAAGCATATAAATAATAATCATTGATGGCGCCAAGTATTGAAGCACCGTCGCAATACCGGCCCCTGCTAAAGCAATGGATTTAAAGTATGTATATTGGCATAAAGCCATACCAAATACGCCAAAAACGATAAGCCCTACCGTATCTTTCAAACTACAAAAGACATGGAAGATAGAATTACCATATTTAAACCATGCATAGATAACAGTTAATAGTCCTGCTGTAATTAATCGCATGCTAACTAGCCATTCCAAGTTCATATCCCTAAAGTTACTTAAGAACTGTACTGAAGCACCTGATACGCCCCATAAAACAGCTCCTAATAGGGTTAGTAAAACACCTATAATTTCATATCGCTTCATAAGATTAGTCGCCTAAGAGGTCTACATGTACTTTTACAACAACCTTGCGAATTTTAATAGGCTTATCATTAACAGCTAATAGTGGTCTATGGATATCAGATGGGAAGAATACTGTATAATACCCTTCTGGGCAGTGGATGTGTCCTTCATCAACGGATTCGTTTGCATAGAAATAGCAATCTCGTTCTGGATAGGATTCTAGCGGTTTAACAAGACCTTTATCTACGAAAAAACCCATATTTTCTTCGCCGCACACCATAAATTGAATATCTACATAGTTGCGATGAGACTCAGGTTTTGTAGTTTCAAATAACTTGGTTTCTACATCGTCTACATTGGCGTACATCATATCTCCTTCAATGGCATGACGGCCACCTGGCAAGGCTTTCAAATCTGTATTTTTTAAGAAATCTAAAGCTCGTACGATGGCTTTAGGATAACCCATTTTTGTATAATCTGCAGTAATGCTAGAGAAAAACATATACGATCCTTTCCCGATATATGGAAATAACACCCGATACATAAGCAATTATATTATCTTAATGTTAGCACATATATACATAAAGGACTAGCAATTCTATGATTTCCACTGCATCTATACATACCAATGATTAGGTCTCAATATTCTCCGTTATCGATTAAGCCAATCCTAATCTATTTCAAATATAGTAAAAGCCCTCCATACGCTACATATATGGAGGGCTCGTGTAAAATACTATTCAAATTTATGACTTACGTCAATTGTTATGCTATTAAGTTGTTACGATATGCAATTATCTATTCAGTTGTAGTGATTCTAACTGTATTTGATACAGTACGTGGACATGTTCTTAACTTTATTCTTGAGTCTTACGAGCAGCGATAATTTCTTCCGCTTGCTTATGTGGAACCTCTTCATAAGTATAGAACTGACGGTTAAATACGCCTTGTCCTTGAGTGATAGAGCGCAATGCAGTCACATAATCGGCCATTTCAGCCAATGGTACTTGTGCTTTAACAACAGAAATACCTGTTCTTTCACTTTGTTCCATGCCTAATACACGACCTCGACGGCTATTCAAATCACCCATGATGTCGCCCATGAAAGCATCTGGTGCAAACACGTTAACTTCATAGATTGGTTCTAATAGGACTGGTTTCGCCTTAGGAATTACATCCTTGATAGCTTGTGACGTAGCTACTTTAAATGCTAACTCTGAGGAGTCTACGCTATGGTAAGATCCATCCAAGAGTGTCACTTGCACGCCAATCATAGGATATCCCGCAATTAAGCCTTTATCTAGGGTTTCTTTGGCACCCTTTTCCACTGCTGGTATGTATTGTTTAGGTACAGCACCACCAAAGATTTTGTCTACGAATGCAAATTCGCTTCCATCGTATAATGGGTCCACTTGAATCTTAACGTGACCATATTGACCATGACCGCCACTTTGTTTCTTATATTTAGACTCGGTTTCAGCGGAGCCTTTAATGGTTTCGCGGTATGGAATATATGGAGTCACAAGTTTAGCTTGTACGCCATATTTACGATCCATTTTGTTAAGGATATGCTCGAGATGAACCTCGCCCATACAATCGATTTGTAGTTGACGGGCCTCAGCATTTTTCACTACTACGCAAGTAGGATCTTCTTCTGCTACTTTTAAAACAGCACCAGCTAATTTTTCCTCCTCACCTTTTTTCACAGGTTCTAATGCCACTGTATATAGAGGTTGAGGGAAACGGATAGCATCGTATGTCACTTTAAAGTCAGGAGCAGTTAATGTATCGCCAGTCTTAGCATTAGCCAATTTCGGTATCACTACGATATCGCCAGCTTTAGCAGCAGATACAGGGATTTGTTGCTTCCCGATAAGGGTAACCATCTTGCCCCATTTTTCTTCTACACCTTGGTTTACATCATAAAGGCGATCGCCTTCTTTTAGTTCACCAGAGAAGATACGTACAAAGCTTTGTTTGCCTGCGAATGGGTCTAACAATGTTTTAAATACGAATGCAGTTAACGGTTTATCTACATGTACTACACATTGTTCGCCGGTTTCCGCATCAGTTGCGGTCATCACTTTTTTAGTTGCATCCGGCATGTAACGGATCATACGATCCAATACTTGATCTAGGCCAATACGAGATGTGGCACTGCCACACATGATTGGGCACACACGGCCACTAATCATCCCTTCACGCAAGCCTTGGCGAATTTCCTCTAAGGATAATTCTTCGCCTTCTAAATATTTTTCCAACAATTCATCGCTACCTTCAGCCGCGGCTTCTACGGTCATTTCCCGAATTTCTTGAGCCTTTTCGATAAGGTGAGCTGGTACAGCAATCTCTGTTGGTTGGCCGTCCTTGTAAGTAAACGCAGTCATTTTCGCTACGTCTACGACGCCTTCAAAGTTGGCGCCTTCACCGATAGGAATCTGCAATGGCATAATGCCTTTGCCAAATAATTCCCGCATTCTTTCAATAGTACCGAAGAAATCGGCACCATCCACATCCATTTTATTGATAAATGCCATGCGTGGCATTTGTAATTCCACTGCATAATCCCAAGCGCGAACTGTGTCAGTTTCTACACCAGATGTGGCGGATAGTACCATTAACATACCATCGCACGCACGCAAAGCGGCACGAACTTCGCCATGGAATTCATTATAGCCTGGAGTATCTACGAAGTTAACCTTGTGGTCATGCCATTCACATGGAGCCATGCCCAATTGGATTGTTACGTTACGTTTAATTTCTTCAGGTTCAAAGTCCATAATATGTTTATTGTCTTGGCCTTTACCTACGAAATCAACCGCACCAGAGGTTAACAACAAAGATTCGACAAGAGCTGTTTTACCCGCACCATCGTGGGAAACAACAGCAACATTTCTAATTTTATCACTACTGTACTCTTTCATCGGAATCGCCTCCTTAATGGCAAATTACGGCTTTTGCTATTACATTTCGACACCCAAATAGAAAAGTCCTCTTTTTCCGAAAAAATTTATCAAAAAAAGAGGACTCTTTATTAATATTAATTTATAAATCAGTATTATCTACCCACTAAAGAGGCACAGCCACTAAGAAGTGCCATGAAAAGTGCCCAAATTATAGCGAAGATTATGGACGTTAAGATGCAAGCAATGAATACTTTCATCTTCGTGAGCATTACTTGTCTTGCCATAAGTTCTAAGGATACCCAAATAGATATAACAAGTAAGGCTATTGTTCCTACAAAATAGATGACACCAGCAAAAGCCCTACTATCGAATGCTAAACCTAACATGCCCATTAAAACCAAGATTATCGTATAACCAATACTAAATAATAGTACCCCATACCCTTGTAGATACCAACTAACTTTCATAATCGCCTGTACATTGTCGGTACCACCCATCTTAGTGATAACCCAGTTATATACATAGGAACCGATGGCTACCATCACAAAAGACCAGCCGATACAAATAAGCCATGCAAAGATGAACATAAAACTGGCACCGATACCGAGTAAATAGGTTAAACCAGTAAATTCATTATGAGGGAGAAATGGAATTAGCATAGTCCCAAATAAAGCTAATATAATATATGGAATAGCCCACAGAAATACAGTGCCCCAGAATCCTTTTTGCAATGTCCCCGATTGTACAACTTGATCAATACCGCCGCTAAAAGGACTCACAAACAACCGCCAAAAATCAGAATACCATTTTGTCTTCATAATATACCTCATGTAATGGGGCCCCATCTATATATAGGTAAAACTACCCCAAAACTTATAATAGAATCAATGAATTAGCTACACAGAGAAAGCTAAAACTCTCCCGTACGCTTGCCGTAGTGTTTGGAGTCACCATTTTGCTTCCACCCAACGGTGTCACCGATGGACATAACGCGGCGCGTTAAGCAGTCTTTACATTTATCTGCATTATCATCTACACAAGGTTTATTATCGTACAGCAAATACTTTGCACGATGTTCAGGGATGGTAATGATAGGCATCAAAATATTGGCACCGGCAGCAAGGCCTTTTTCACGGCCCAGTTTATCCAAAGCTTGTAATGCAGTAGTAGCTGCAATATTGACATCTTTCAAGAATAAGCGGGTCAACGCAATCATCTTAAGGCCTAATTGAATACGGCGCAATTTACCAGCTTCATCATCGATGCCCATCGCTAATGCTTCTTGGCCTAGGGGCGTATCATGATGTACCACATACGGACCCATGCCGATCATGTCGATATCCATATCACGATAGAATAAGATATCGTTCACTAAATCTTCCTCTGTTTGGCCCGGCAAACCAATCATGACACCTGTACCTACTTGGAAGCCTACACGACGCAAACGACGTAAGCATTCAACGCGCGTTTCAAAGGAGTGCAATTCATCTTGAGGATGAATTTTATGATACAGTTCTTTATTTGTTGTTTCAATGCGCAATAAATAACGGCTCGCACCGGCTTCACGCATGCGGCGGTACGCCTCTTCGCTTTGTTCCCCTACGCACATCGTAATGCCCAGGGAACCATCGCCAATGGCTTTAATATCGCGAATGAGATCTACTACATAATCGACGAATATATCATCACTGCGTTCACCAGATTGGAGTGTAATAGAACCATATTCATGGTCATAGGCCCACTGTGCCATCTTAATGATGTCTTCACGATTCATATCAAAGCGTTCCGTCTTATCATTTTCACGACGGATACCGCAGTAATTACAGTTTTTGATGCATCGGTTCGAGAACTCAATGAGGCCCCGATAATACGCTACAGGCTGTACATATTTTGCCTTTACTTCATAAGCCTTTTTATATATTAACTGCAACTCGTCTTCATCAGTTACAGACATGAGAAATCGCAATTCTTCCTCGGTTAGCCATTCATCGCCAACGAGATCTTTAGCAAGAATATCTTGCACTTGCAAACAATCACTTCCTTTCATAACGAACCGTCATCGATTCGCTTGGTATAGTAATGGAATCTATGTCAGTGACACAGGTAAACCCATTCACTTCGCGCGGCAAATCCCGCACATGTTTCACTTGTCGAGTTAAACATTCGTGAGCCATCACACCGCGACTCATTTTTGAGGACGTACTCATCTGTTTAAATGCATCGCCTCGTAACTCCCAAAATTCAACGGTCACTACCTTTGGATGGTTTACCATTTTGGCATATTCTTTAGATGCTAGATTGAGAATCCAATCTTCCTTGTGAAAGTAGGCATCTACCGCTTCACGCCACGTGTCATATAAGTTAATGCCTATCTTATCGACCATATCGAGACGATAGTCTCTAACACCCATTGTTGGCTCTACAACGCCGTACAAGGCAGACATTACAACAAGATGGCTTTCACCAAAGGCCTTGGCCTCTTCAGTCAAATTCGACCAGTTCAAATATTTGAAAGCAATACCATCGTAGCTTTCACAAGCAAGCCCTACAGGATGAGACGCAAAATCTTGATAAAAATCAAAGAGAGCCTGCGCCTTATCATCCTTGAGTTTCAAAGCCTTACCAAGGGCCGCCACATCTAGGGACTGTACATGTTTTACAAGATTTTGCGTAATGTGCGGTTGAAATTGACCGTCTTGAACCGCAGTATGTACTGCCCCATTATTGTCAACAGTAGTAATCGTTTTAGTCTTACTAGGAGAGAGGACGATTTTCATGGGATAATTCCGCCTTGATAGTTTCCTCTGTCAAATTGTCGATCAACTCAGGATTCCACAACATAAGAGGCACAGCCACTACATGGCTAGCTTTCATTTCTTTACATAAATTAATGCATTCTTTAAGGTAATCAGAATCTTCATCTACAAGATCGCATACGATAACAACGTGACGACCTTTTAAATTTACACCTTCGTAGTCGATGCTTCCAGCAGATACTGTAAGCATACCTGTTTCCAAACGACCTTCACTCATGTCGTTCAAGCGAGACATTAGAACGTGTTCGAGCATAGTAGATACAGGTGTTACCACGCGACCAATGCCGATAAGAGCCTCAGGTTGGGCGTGAACAATAACTGTTTTCTTGCGTTTATCAGTTCTAAAATCAACGAGAGCTTTTTCTAAAGCGCCAAAGAACACGAATAATTGCCAAGGATCAAAAGAACCTGTTTGGAACATGTCGATAACAGAGCCATCCTCATCCATATTTAGGCGCGTTAATAATTCCTCTGCAATGTCGTCTACTACAACACTAAAATCAGATTGCATTGCATCTTGTACTTTTACTTCCTCTGCCATTAGGTCCTCCTAATTTCTATCTATTACACTGGTGAGGGAATGTTCCCTACAGGATTTATACTATCTTTAATTGTAACATATTTTATAGCCCACATGGTTATTCATGGATACACTTTTTACATAACAACTATACCAGTTATATGACAAAGTAATTCTAATAAAACAATGTTACATGATTAATGTAACTTTATGATTAATGTAACTTTATAAATTTGAACATCTATTATACAAAAAAGACCGCTAACGCGGTCTTTTCCTATTACCCTACAATGAGTAGGTAAATATTCATAACGGTAACAACAATACCAATGCCCCATAATAGTACATTCGTATATGTATGGTTCGCATATTGCCCCATCACCTTGCGGCTACTAGTCATATAGAGCTGCAAGAAAATAGTAATAGGTAGTTGCAAGCTCAAGAACATTTGAGAGATCAACAAGGCTTGGAATGAATCAGTAACGAATACAATCAACAGCAATGCTGGAATGTAGGTTAACGCCAAACCTAATCTTGTATGGAAGTCTTTCATATCGTAAGACTCACCAAACATGCCGGCAAAGATACTCGCCCCTGCCATACCTGCCGTAGCAGAAGAGGCAAAGCCCGCAAAGAGCAATGCGATAGCAAAGATTGTACCTGCTGCAGGTCCAATGAGAGGTCGTAACAACTCCTCAGCCTGTTCAAGCTCCGTTACTTCAATGCCATGAGCAAAGAACACTGCCGCCGCCAATAAGATCATGGCAGAGTTAATCATCCAGCCAATACCCATAGATAATAGGGTATCTAGAAATTCATAACGCAATTGGCGCTTCATTACAGAAGGATCTTGTGTGTTGAACTGGCGACTTTGAATGATTTCTGAGTGCAAGAACAAATTGTGAGGCATAATAACAGCCCCTAAGATACTCAAAATAACGAGCATCGATTCATTAGGAACCTTAGGATCTACCCAACCTATACCAGCTGCCGCCCAATCTACATTGACCATATTGACCTCTACGAGGTACGCCAAGGCAATGAGGGATACGAATCCTGCAATGATACGCTCTAGCTTCCGATAAGAGTTTGTTATGAGCATAATGGTACAGATAACTGCCGTCAAAACACTGCCTATCAAAAGAGGAATGCCAAATAGCATTTTCAATGCGATGGCTGCGCCGATAAACTCGGCCAGTGCCGTTGCTGCCGCTGCAATGCCCGCCGTACTCAATACGAACCTGGACACGTAACGCGGCAAGAATTCATAAGCACATTCGGATAAACATTGTCCTCGTACAATGCCTAAGTGGGCCACGTTATGTTGCAATAAAATAAGCATAATCGTAGATAGCGTAACTACCCACAACAGTTCATAACCATAACTAGCACCAGCAGCTAGATTGGCCGCCCAGTTGCCAGGGTCGATGAACCCAACTGTGACGATGATGCCAGGCCCTATATATTTAAAGACCTCGCTCACCTGTTGCTTACCGTTTTGATGGACGGTAAACAGCTGTTTCTTTAAAAAATCAATCATTATAACTCCTTAAATAGGGTTATAGAGTGAAAGTCATCTCCGTTTGCATGCGAGCATCGGTTTTAGATTTTGTATCCTTACCACCGGTATAACGGATGCGCACATTATTATTTACTTTAACACGAGAATCATCAATTTTGAACTTCTTCATTTTTTCTTTGATTTGTTCATCTGTTAAAGCACGCTCTTCTGGTTTTGCCACTTCATCATTAGCTGTATCTAAAGCCTCTTGTTGAGATTTAGATACTTGGTATGTTTTACCAGATTTCTTAGCCTTTTCAGCACGTTTTTCGTCTAATTTTTGACGGCGCTCTCGGGTAACCTTCTTATCGCGACCGATACGATAATCCATTACATCACGCATATTTTCTTGATAAATGCGCAATGCATATTGGCGATCGTTTTCGTTCATTTGCTCCCGTTTAGTTACTACCTCATCGATAAGAGGCATAAGCTCATCCTTTGTATAGCTTGTATTGCCATCAAAGACAAAACCATGTGTATCTGTAATAGCACCGTGCTTAATTAGCGTTTGTAACGCTGTATACGTCCAATCACTTGGCGTAATCACACCTGTACTCACGTGATGTTGTGCTTTACTAGAGCTACTAACAGTCTCTACATCGGCACTCATGCCATCTATCATGGGACGTGCGCTTGGAATAGAAATGCTTTCAGCATGCGCAAAACCAACAGAGGCAACGAGACATAATGCACCGATACCCATAGCGCGACGAAGTAAATGTATGTGACGTGTATATTTTATATTCATAAGAGTCTCCTTAAAATTACATTTGATACAATCTATTATATGAAACCCCTTATCATACGTCAACTCTATAACCTTACACACCTGTATACATCAATATTTACAAGACCTTAAGCTCACTTGAGCCCTTACACCTTTAGGTCTATACCCAGTAAATTCCACAATAAACAAAAAGACCTCACATCGCGTGATGTGAGGTCTCAGCATGGCGGAGGATTAGGGATTCGAACCCTAGCGACGGTAACCCGCCCTAACGATTTAGCAAACCGTCCTCTTCAGCCTCTTGAGTAATCCTCCATGCTTTACTGGGTAATCATATCATACCCAATAAGGCATTGTCAATCGTATTATTTCAACATGGATTCGATGAACTCAAAAACCTCTAACTACTAGTTCAACTAATAGTTAGAGGTTCTATCTTTCTATATTATATGCGGTTTTATTACACTACATTAAATGTAATATTCTATGTAATCATCAGGAATTTTCTTTTCCTCTGCCTGGCCATTATTAGTACGACGAGGTTTACGGACATACATATTTTCTGGATCTGTTTCAAAGATAACCATATCTTTAGGGATATCGTGTTTGATAACGAGGTTACAACCAATTTTAGTGCGTGCCCCAATAGTAATATCACCTAAGATTTTCGTACCTGTACCGATGAGCACTTCGTCTTCAATGGTCGGATGGCGTTTTACCTTTTTAGAGGACATGCCACCTAACGTCACTTGGTGGAACAAGGTCACATTATCCCCTACGATTGCCGTTTCACCGATAACGACACCCATGCCATGGTCAATAAATAAACCACGACCGATGGTAGCACCTGGATGGATTTCAATGCCGGTTACGTGACGAGAATGAAGCGCTACGCGACGGGCCAAGGTTGGCCAGCCCGCCTTATAAAGGCGATGCGCAAAGAAATGCCAGAACAAGGCTGTAATATGCGGATATGTCCAAATAACCATCCACACATTTGTTGCTGCCGGGTCAGAATCCATTACGCGCTTAATATTATATTGAATTTTGCCCCATAATTCGCGTAAACCTTGTATCATAGCGACTCCATCTCAAATAACTCTACTCATATATAATATATAGTATACAACATATGTGGTATGTATTCCTATACATAAGATGCTTTATCTATGCGAAATCTGTTATTTTACATATTCATTATTGGCGAAGTCCAAGAGGGATAAATATTTTTCTACCCCATCTGGCGCAATCACCACAATATTAGCCTTTGGCTCTTCACGAGCAATACGCTTTGCCGCAACGATAGCCGCCCCTGAGGAAAGGCCAATAGAAACACCGCTTTCACGCATAAAGGTTTGCACTTCACTGAAAGCCTCTTCATCGCTTACAGTTTGTACGCCGTCCATCAAGCTTTGATCAAAGTTTTCAGGAATAAAGCCTGCCCCAATGCCTTGAATTTTGTGAGGACCGCCCTTGCCTTCCGTAATGGCTGGAGAACCTGTTGGCTCTACTGCAATGGCCTTTAAGTTAGGATTATGTTCTTTCAAACGTTTTGCAACGCCTGTGAAAGTGCCGCCAGTACCGATACCCGCTATGAATACATCTACATTTGGCACTTGTTCTACGATTTCGGCACCAGTTGTACGATAATGCATATCTGGGTTTGCAGGGTTTACGAATTGGCCCAATGTGAAAGCATTTGGATATTTATCTAAAATTTCATTAGCTCGTTCAAGAGCACCTCTCATACCCGTTTCTTTCGGTGTTAAGATGAGCTGCGCACCATAGGCCTTAATGAGCTCACGGCGTTCTTTACTCATGCTTTCAGGCATAATAATTACAGTTTTAATATGCAAGATGGCGCCCACCATGGCAAGAGCAATGCCTGTATTACCGCTTGTAGCCTCTACGATAATGCTATCTTCGTGAAGGCGTCCTTTTTCTTTAGCATCTTGCAACATGCCAAGTACTGCACGGTCTTTCACAGAACCGCCTACATTATATTTTTCAAGTTTTACATAGATATTGGTATTTGGTAATTGATATACCGGAGTTTTACCAATCAATTTAGTTGTTTGATTTGTGACTATGCTCATCTGATCCTCCTTTTGGCGATAGATGATAAAAATCGTCCTCAGGAACATCCCAAGGACGATATGATTTTCACCTTGTTATTCTCTATACACTGGATATAACCATTTGTGTATTCCCATAAATACACTCATACTCTATCACCTGCATCTATGCATTGTCAAGAGAATGAGAACCGCTTTTAAAACCCTAAAAATATAGGAAATAACTAGGTTTATTTATAAATTTGTCAGTGTATCTACCACCACACCCCAGGTAACAGGCACCATAATGATAGCTAACGCAAGCCCAATAAAGATGGCTACCCCTAGTATAATGGTAAGCCGCGGAATGATGGCTATAACAGTGCTATTCGCTACATTATACGCTTTGTCTATGTCATAGTGTAGCGCTACATAGCCCCACAAAAATCCTGCTATCACATATATCGCTACATAAGGATCTAGTATGATATGCGTTGATGTCATCGGTTCAACATGCATTAAACGATTGATGACTGGTGAAAGTAGCACATTAGCGAGTATAGCTATAAGCTTGAACCATATAAGACATATAATATAAGGCCACATAGTTCTCATGGTCATCCGCAACATATAAAGCAGACCAACCATACCTGAACCCAACGTGCCCTTTGTATGTGCCATGTACCGTTCCATCCAAGACGGTTGTTCTTTGCCTTGATGTAGTTGGTCATAGTGAAATGATAAATTCCTTTCACCATGCGCTAAATCGACGAGGCCTAACACTTGTAACAATACTAAAACAAAGACGAAAACAACGCCTATTTGGAAGCTTTCACTAAAGAATAGAGCCATCGGATCAAATGTTAGCTCACTCAAAGACGATAAATTACCATAAACATCATAAAATGCAGCATATATACCATTTGTTATGAGTACATCCACAAGAAACAGGGTCAATATAAAGATAAGATACCCATTCCACCGAGTCCATCTGCTGAGATGTGACAACTGCGTATGCTCCCCTACGATTATGGATGCAGGGTGAATAGACAAGATCACACCGATCATAAAAAACATTATGAACGATGTGCCCATTGTTATATATTCATATACCATATTAACGGTATGCTACGCGCTCAGGCTGCATGTCGTGGAAATGAAGGCGCTCTTTTGCCGTCTTTTCCCACTCTGTACCAGGCTTGCCGTAGTTTGCGTATGGATCGATGGACAAACCACCGCGTGGCGTAAACTTGCCCCATACCTCGATGTACTTTGGATCCATCAACTTGATAAGGTCTTTCATGATGATATTGATGCAATCTTCATGGAAATCCCCATGGTTACGGAAACTAAATAGGTACAATTTTAAAGACTTGGACTCAACCATTTTCTTATGTGGTACATAAGAAATATAGATTGTGGCAAAGTCTGGTTGACCTGTCATAGGACACAAGCTAGTGAACTCAGGACAATTAAACTTAACGAAGTAATCGTTGTCTGGGTGCTTGTTATCAAACGCCTCTAATACCTGTGGTGCATAATCAGTTGGGTAATCGGTCTTGTGACCTAACATCGTTACCCCTTGTAACTCTTTTTCAGATCTGCCGGATGCCATAAAGAACCTCTTTCTATATCTTCTAGAACTCTATAATTAAATATATTGAATAATTCATGTAACACTTAATTATAGCATATAAAAGAATACACTACTTATAGAGATAAACGATTTCAGACTATAGTTAAATGACCAGTTCATCCTATGTCTCTGAATAAACTATCCTATCCCCATACTCTAGTTCAATTATATTGCGCTCACATATAGATTGTACAAAATTAAAATTTATAATAAAATATTCATATACATTTGGTAATGTTAGTTTATTCAGAACGATATAATACCTTATGGAGGTCACTTATGAAATTAAAACAGCTTATTTTATCTAGCATCGCTGTAGGTGCATTAGCTTTCACATTTGGCACGGCACAACCTGCACAAGCGGCTATTGGCATGGAGAATCCAGGTCCAGCTATGAACCTTGAAAAGCCTGCATCTGTTACAACTGCCCATCATATCAATGTAGATGGCAAGGTTGTTGAGCCTATTAATGGTCAGCAAAATGTAATCTATGTAGATGGTCAACCGCTCGTAGCATTGCGCCAAGTATCTGAAGCATTAGGCTATAAAGTAGCATGGGATGAGCCTACTAAAACAGCATTAGTAGACATGAACATTGCTACACTAGCCATCCAACCAGATTCTGCAGAAGTTGTACGTCATGGTAAATTAAAAATCATTAACCTTGATACTACTGAATCCTTCTTGCCTGCAGCTCGCAAGGTAGATGGTACTATCTTTGTAAAACCACAAGTATTCAAATTATTGTTGAACGATGTAAAAGTTACGAAGGATGAAATCTTCATCGCCCCTCAACGCGCACAATTAGCGTCTACTACAAACACAGAGGTATCTCACAAGAATGAACTCAACACATTCTTGCCACCATCTCAAAATGATGTAAAGAAAAAAGAAGGTCCAAAGGCTACGGAAAAACCTCTTATTAAAATTAAGAAATCCTTAGCTAAAGATACTGTAACTACAGACGATCAAGCTCAATCTACAGATAAATCTGAATACCAACGCGCTAACGGATTAGATCGATAAGCGAAGCTAAGAGATTGTTAAACAAGCTCTCAACGCATCGAAAAATTTATACAAATAAAAAGGTCCCATACGGGACCTTTTTATTTGTATAACGTATATAGTTATTCAAAATTAGTTTTACTAAATTTGATGGCTATATTATCTGCCAAAACCATAACGGTTAAGTGCTGTATTACCACTACCATATATAGCCATGATCTTCGCCATGAAATAGTCAGCTACTGCTAGAGAGTATGCTGCAATATCATTGTAATCAGAGTATTTTGGTGCAACATTAGTCACAGTAATGTTTTCAATAGTAGTACTAGCTTTAGGAGTAGTTAATTTATTTGTAGTAGGTGCAGGATCTGTAACAGTTACTGTAGAACCCATGGCTGGATTAACATAACCTGTTGGAGTAGATACTGGTGGACGTTGGGAATCAGTATATTTGTAGCCATAAGAAGCGTCTGCTTGTTGTGGTGCTACTGTAACAGCGCCAAAAGCAAGTACAGCTGCTGCCAAAACGATAGAGAATTGTTTTGATGCTTTCATAAAAAACCTCCAAATAACATAAAAGTATTTTATCAAAAATTATGATAACGGAGATTTATTATAAACTATCTACATAAACGCACAATGAAAGAGAGTTAATATCATTTATATTTCATTTATCACTTTATTTTGATACCTTTGAAAGCATCTTTCACCCCATCCATTTGGCGTTTTACATTATCAAAGGATGCTTTTAAATCCTCAGGAGGCTTAAAGTTATCGAGATCTTTAGACGACTCAGATGCACGTTTGCTATTTTCGCCAGCTTGCTTCATGCCAGCTTTAATCCGATCCATATTCTCATCGATCTCATCGAAGGATTCGTCGTAGATGATAAAATTACTGCCCCCGTGGGACGTAATATTGAGTGGCCCCATTGTAAGCTGACCATTATCGATGCGAAGCGCATCTGTGGAAATGGTCGTAATATTCGTATTCACCTTCACATCACTAAAGGACAGATGCCGCCCCTTATTGTGAAAGTTCCCAGTAATGCTTTGGATCGGTATAAGCATATAGTGGCCTTCTCCAGACCAGAAATTACCCCACACCTCCATATCACGAGGCAAGCCTTCGCTTTTAAAGTTCAAATTAGCCGACACCGGTACAACAAATTCAGGTGTTTTAAGAGCCTCACTACTATCAAGGTCCTTTGCTATCCCTGTAATCGTATAGGCTCTTGTATCTAGATTATATACACCTTTTGCCTCTAATTTGCCACTATATACATTAGCATTAACATTTTCAAAATTTAAAATGCCATCTTGGTACGTCACATCACCCACTACGTTTTCAAAGGTAAGCGCAGGAATACGTAAAATAGGCATCGTTACACGGCCTTTAGCCAACGGTCGATTAAAATCACCAGTTACTCGCGTCAGCAAGGTCATAGCATCGTGAATATCATCGCCAAAACCAAGAGAGGCGGGGTCCACACCTTTCACATCAAACTGTAAATCTAACTGAGGCATGCGATGCTTTAACACATCCTTTAAATCAACGCGACCTTTTAGTGTCATTCCATCACCAATAGCGGTTCCACCAAACTTACCGGTTTCCATATCAATGCGAATAGCGCGCTTACTATCAAGATGGATTTTAGCCTCTACATTCTTCATCACATAGTGACGATTTTTCTGAAAGATTTCTAGCTGATTATTTCTAAGTGTAATGGTAAGGTCCAAATGTTGACCTTCCCAATTAAAATTACGAACCTTTTTAGCCAATTCCTCTTGCCGATCTTGCGTCGTCTTTTTAGGCGGCTTAGGTCGCGGCTCCACCTCATCAAGAGGCTTATTCACATCAGGTGAGGCAGGCACGAAGTCGAGCCGGTTGTTATCATCTAAATCGACTACAATGGTCGCATCATTTAGCTCGATTCCGTTTATGGCAGAAGCCTTAAAGTTACGAGTGACTACGTCCCACATATTAACGCGTATCTTACCACTGGGAACGGTGAGCAATTCACGACCTTCAGGGTCCTTCCACACCAAATCGGTAAAGGATAATGTCCCCCACGGCGTTGCAGTTAAACTCTCTACGGTTACAGAACCACGCATCATCGTTTGTCGCGCCATAACCTCGTTGAAGATAACACCCATCCCACGACTCGCTATTGTAGCCAATACAAAGAAAATAATCGCTCCAATGGCAAGAAAAGCAGCAATGCCTTTTAGGCCTTTCTTATACAATTGTTTATATTTTGTCCAATAGGAACGTATATAATGTTTCATAGCCTTATTATATCATATTGAGGATGTGAGTTTTATTTTGATTGGTCTTGTAATATTACTACATTTAGATTGAAAAGGAGAGCCTATACCTTCTTCGCTCCAAAGCGAGCTAAGTCGCTTATCCGGTATAGGCTCTCCTTTTCATAACATTAGTTATAAAGATGTCCAATCAAAATAAAACTATTCTCTAAATGCTAATAATAAGGCTATGAAGCATTATCTAGAAAAGGGAAATAGAAAGGAGACGAGATTAAATCTCGTCTCCTTTCTATTTAAGTATTCAGTATTTATGCTTCATCGTCGGTTACAGCTTTGGTGCCTCTTGTGCCTGTCCGTATACGCATAGCGTCTTCTACATCGTATACAAAAATTTTACCATCCCCTACTTCACCGGTTTGCAATGTGTTTCGCGCTGTGTCCATTACAAGATCCACAGGCACATCACACACAACGGTTTCTACTTTTACCATAGGGATGAGATTCACATCGTATTGTTGGCCCCGATATACTTCGGTATGGCCCTTTTGTAGACCACAGCCAAAGACTTGTGATACTGTCATACCTTGAATACCAATCTTGTTTAAGGCCTCTTTTAAATCCTCTAGTTGCTCAGCACGAGCAATAATATCTACCTTTTTCATCCGTTTCATATATTTATCTCCTACAAGTACTATCTATCATTCACAAATCATAACAAGGACGTTTGATTGGACGAAATAAAACGACCTGAGCTTTTAAATTCAGATTGATTATAAGCGCCTTCGCCATGTTCACTAATATCAATACCAAGTGATTCAGAACCAATGCTAACACGCATATCCATGAAAGCGCTAACGATTTTAAATAGTATAAATGTACCTACAATAGCAAATACATAGGCAATCACGAGTGAAAGCAATTGAGGACCTAACAAGGAACCACCATAGAACAACCCATTCGCCCCATCTGGATTAATAGTTGTGGTAGCCCATAAACCGGTAGCAATAGCGCCCCATGTACCGCCTACACCATGAATACCAAAGGCATCAAGAGAATCATCATAGCCAAGGCGATTTTTAATGATCGCTACCGCTAGGTAACATACGACTGCCCCAATAAAGCCAATAATAATGGCGGCCATAGGCGTTACAAAGCCTGCAGCTGGTGTAATAGCTACTAACCCAGACACCCCACCAGAGGCAGCCCCTAACACAGTAGGTTTACCACGGTGTATCATTTCTACTAGTATCCAACCTACAATACCAACTGCTGCAGAGATTTGTGTAGTTAACACTGCATTAGCTGCAAGGAAGCCTACGCCAAGGGCAGATCCTGCATTAAAGCCAAACCATCCAAACCATAGAATAGCAGCTCCAAGAATTGTCATCGGCAAATGGTGCGGTAGCATAGGCATGCGCCCATAACCGCGACGACGGCCTAACAGCATACATAAGGTCAATCCAGATACACCAGACAGAACATGTATCGCAAGTCCACCAGCAAAGTCTAATGCACCCAAATCACTAAGGAAGCCACCGCCCCAAATCCAATGGGCCATCGGATTGTATATAAAGATAGACCATAGCAAAGCAAATACTACAAAGGGTGCAAAGCGCATCCGCCCCGTAACAGAACCACTCATGATGGCTGGTGTAATGACAGCAAACATACATTGGAATGCTATAAAAGCAAGCTCAGGAATATGGGTATCACTTAAGATGGTTGTTTCCGCACCACCAAGGCCAAATTTACTAAAGTCGCCGATGATACCATGTAGATCATCACCAAAAATCAACGTATAGCCGATCAAAATAAACTCAACAGAGATGACGCCAATTAAAAAGAAGCTCTGCATGATCGTACCTAGCACATTTTTACTACGCGCCATCCCACCATAAAACAACGCTAAACCAGGTGTCATAAAGAATACTAAGGCAGTGCATAACAAGACCCATGCTGTGTTGCCCGTATCAATCATATTGACCATAAGAAACTCCTTTCCATACAAAAAGCGCCTTGCTCGCAGAAACTCTGCATGCAAGGCGCCGTTACCTAACTATTTTATTGTAGTAATATACATCACTACATACATCGTATATTAGATTATAATGTATGTCAACAAATTCTATAGAATTTTATTTTCAATCCCATAAATTTCTATGAAACATACTAATTATCTAAAAAAAGAGCACTCATAACGAGTGCTCTTTTAAATATTTAATAAAACAAGCTATTATGCTTTTGCTTCTTTACCGTATTTTACAAGGCTTTCAGCTTCGATTTCAGCTTGTGTACGATAATCTTGAGGAATATTGGACAAGCGAATCCAGCTGCGTACAGCTTCTACCAATACGATAAGGATCATGAGGAACATAGCAGCACTGAATGCTACTAGGATCCATTTACCAGCTGGGATATAGCTGTTAAATACGTTTTCAAAGTCCGCAGCGATAGCAACGATAGCCATAAGGATACAAGGAATACCTGTTACCCATGCATAACGTTTGCGGCCAAGTCGCATGATAACTGTAGTACCTACAGCTAATGTCATAGTACCTAATAATTGGTTAGATACGCCGAATAAAGGCCAGATAATACCGATGTTACCTTGTAGAACTAGGTAGCCCCACAAAATACAAATTAAAGCTGCACAACCATAAACGCCAGGAGCCCAATGTTGGTCGTTGAATTTAGGATGGAAATGACCTAATAATTCTTGAAGTAAGTAACGACCTACACGAGTACCAGCATCGATCAAAGTCATGATAAACAATGCTTCGAACATGATACAGAAGTGATACCAGTAACCTAGCAAGTGATCCATGTTAGGCAATCTGGAGAAGATATGAGCCATACCTACTGCAAGGGATACGGCGCCACCAGGACGGTGCATCAAATCTTCGCCAACCATCGCAGACAAAGCTGGCAATTCATGAACTTGAAGGCCTAATGCTTTGAAGGATTCAACAGTGGAGTTGATTGCAAAGTAATCATCTGGATGCAATGCAGTTGCGGCGATCAACGCCATCATAGCGATGAAGCCTTCTGTTAACATTGCACCATAACCGATAGGCAAGATTTCTTTTTCATTAGTAAGCATTTTAGGTGTTGTACCTGTTGCAATAACAGTATGGAAACCAGATAACGCACCACATGCGATAGTAATGAAGATATAAGGGAATACAGAACCTTTCAATACAGGACCGCCACCCCAGATGTAAGGAGTTACAGCTGGCATTTGAATTTCAGGCATTACGATGATAATACCAAGAGCCAATGCGCCGATTGTACCGATTTTAAGGTATGTGGACAAGTAATCACGAGGGGCAAGCAATAACCATACTGGCAATGCTGCCGCAAAGAAACCATAGACTGCAAGCATGATTTCAATGGTTTGCAAGTCATATGTAAACCAAGAAGCGTATTCACTAGCTGCTACGTTTGGACCATAGATAATAGCTGCGAAGATTAACGCTACACCGATAATAGTTGCTTCTTGAATTTTACCAGGACGCAACCATTTCAAATAAATACCAATGAAAATAGCGATTGGAATTGTAGCAAATACTGAGAAGAAACCCCATGGGGAGTTATGCAATGCGTTAGCTACTACTACGGCCATACCAGCAAGGGTAATGATCAATAGGAACAATGTAGCTAGCATAGCACCGAAACCAGCGAATTTACTAATTTCTTCTCGTGCAATATCCGCAATAGATTTACCATCATAGCGAACGGATGCGAACAAGATAACCATGTCATGTACAGCGCCGGCTAATACGGAACCGATAAGGATCCATAATGCACCAGGTAAATACCCGAACTGGGCTGCGATAACAGGGCCTACAAGAGGGCCTGCACCAGCAATCGCTGCAAAGTGATGACCAAATGTTACCCATTTGTTAGTTGGCACGTAATCGTGACCATCATTGTGGACCATAGCTGGCGTTGGACGATACTCATCCAATGTTAATACTTTCGCCGCTATGAAAGCCCCATAAAAGCGGTACGCTAAAATTAGAATACACGCGGAGGCTATAACTAAGTAAATACCATTCATAACCATATAAACACCTCCAATTGTCTTGTGTGACATGGTGTTATATAAAAATAACTGATAAATCTTTTGCACATCCATGCCACATTGGCTCTCAAAACTTTTAGTACTTACAATAATATTGTATATCTAAACATAGAAGTGTCAATTATCAATTTCTCATTTTGGATGTACATTATGAGTTAAAGACATAACTAAAAAGCATTCTCCGTTACTTAGAGAATGCTTTTATCATTTTATTTTGATAGTAATTATCTATTGTCTTGCTGCGACTCCTGATTTATGTAGGGTCTTTTTAATATCTTTTATAGTTAAAACTTTGTTATGTAACAACGCCCCTACAAGAGCTCCAGTTACATTTGTTTTTGTAAATAAATCTACAAAATGCTGTATATTTCTAGCACCACCAAAGGCTGTTACAGGTACATCCACAACCTCTGCTAAAGCTTGATATAATTCAATATCAAAGCCAAGCCCCGTGCCATGCCTATCGATACTCGTTACCAATAACTCACCTGCACCATGGCCTACCGCTTCTTTTGCACATTTCACAGGATCGCCGGCATCTACCATATCACGGAATTGAACGCCATTCTGAACACGACCATTTACCACACTGAGGTAAGGGATAATACGAGATTGACCTTCCTATTTTTTCGCCGCTCCATAGGCTTCCGTAATATTGCCAAATGCACGCAATAGATTTAGACCTACCACACCACTTTTTTCAGGATGGAATTGCATCCCATATACTCTACCGCGCTCAACAACACCTGGTACATCGATACCATAGTTAGCAGTAGATGTAATAAACTCAGGGTCAGTATCTACATAATAGGAATGAACGAAATAGGTATATTGATCGTCTACATTGCTGAAAGCACTATCTGGCTGGTGTACTGTATTTTTGTTCCAACCCATGTGAGGCACACTGAGTCCAAGGTCGCGAGGAATTTCTTTTACCTTGCCTGGGATGAGTCCTAAACCTGGAGTAGGTCCATATTCTTCAGACTCTTCAAATAGGAGTTGCATACCCAAGCAAATACCTAATAGCGGTATTTCTCGTTTTACCACTTCCTGAATGACATCGACGAGGCCTCGTTCCTTGAGAACGGCTACAGCCGATGCATAGGCACCTACACCGGGTAAGAGAACACCATCAGCATTTAATATAACATTCGGATCTGCTGTTAGCACTGCATCAAGTCCGATATAGGCCAACGCTTTCTGGACATTAAAGGTATTGCCCGCATCATAATCTATAATGGCAATCATAATATGCTCCTTTCAACAGCCTTAATTAGTATATCTGATGTATCCTATATAGACTAATTCATGAATTCTTTTAATATGCCGCGCATAACAGCTCCATCTTGAGCCATTGGAATGGTAAGTCTTAACCAACCATCCCGTTGTCCCCGGCGCACTTGATATCCTTCTTTTAGCCAAGCATCAGCTAAGCCTTCCGCATCAGGTACAGTAAAGAAAATAAAGTTCGCTTCACTCTTATAGTAGTGAATGTTTAATTCATCAAATAAGCTCTCCCATTTTGCCCGTTCCTCTGCATTTTGAGAAACTGTTCTTCTTAGGAATGCTTGATCCTCAAAAGCAGCTTCTGCGGCCACTTGGGACAAGGTATTGAGATTATACGGCAAGCGGATCGTTTGCATGTAATTAGCCAACTCTACAGGTGTCATCATATAGCCTACACGATAATTAGCAAGGCCATATGCCTTGGAGAAGGTACGCATGATAGCTACATTAGGGAACTCATCTAAAAGCGCTCGTGCTGTAGGAACTGCTACAGCGGTAACAAAATCAATATATGCCTCATCGATGATGACCAATGTTTCCTTAGGTATAGCTGCTATGAATTTACGAATATCTTCAACAGACTCATAGGTTCCTGTTGGATTGTTAGGATTACAAATCCACACGAGGCGTGTTGTTTCATCCACTGCTTTCACAAGGGCAGAGAAATCATAATGACCTGTTTCAAAATCGGCCTCAACCTCGCGAATTTCAGCACCTTCCACAAGACCATTTAATGCATATTCTGAGAAAGCAGGTACGCTGACCACGATGGAGTCGCCGGCGCTGATCAATGTTTTATTAACCATAGCAATGACCTCATCGAGGCCTACACCAATAACGAGCTGTTCTGGTTGTACCATCCAATACTCTGCTAGTTTTAGGCGCAAATCGGTAGCATTACCATCAGGATAATAGTTAGCATCATTATGCGTTACATAGCTAAGGATAGCTTCACGCACCAACAGAGAAGTCCCATATGGGTTTTCGTTGGCAGACAAACGCACCAAGCGGTCCACACCGAGGCGTTCCTTTACCGCTGCAGCCGGTTCCTCAGGTATATAAGGTTTCAATGTGCGAATTATCTCTTTCATAAGCTATCCTTTCTAAGTAGTTTCTTAAAATGTATATTATAAATTTGTAATTTCTGGGCGATCTGTAGTCTTACTTACTACGCCTTCACGACTAGCAAGCTCTGCCTCGATGGCTTCGTAAGGGATGTTTTTCTCTGCCAATAATACGAGCAAGTGATACAATACATCAGCCGTTTCGTATATCAATTCTTGAGGATCCTCGTTCTTTGCAGCGATAACAACTTCAGTAGCCTCTTCGCCTACCTTTTTCAAGATTTTATCGAGCCCTTTATCAAATAAGTAATTCGTATAAGAACCTTCCTTTGGCTGTGCCTTGCGGTTCTTAATAATTTCGTATAATTCGTTCAATGTTTGCTGTGCCATGTCTAACTCCGTTATGTCTCTAATATATACATACGCTTTTGTCTAATCTATTGTGGTTAACCTATTGATTACCATTATGCGTTTCTTATTAAGCACTAAGCTTCTACATCATTAAAGAAACAGCTTGTACGCCCCGTATGACATGCAGGGCCTTCCGGTTTCACTTGAATGAGCAAGGTATCGCCATCGCAATCGAGGGCCATACTCACTACATGTTGCACATTGCCGCTCGTACCGCCCTTGTGCCATAGCTCCTGACGAGAACGAGACCAAAACCACGTTTCCTTTGTCTCTAGTGTTTTGTGAAAGCTTTCTTCGTTCATCCACGCCACCATGAGGACATCCTTAGTCGCTGAATCTTGCACAACCGTTGGCAATAAGCCATTTCCCTTTTCAAAATCAGGTTTCATATATTAATCCTTTATGAAAATAATCGTTTTAAAACTCAGTGTTTTATTAGTATCGTTACCATAGCCTTTTATGTACTGCCTTCAAGTATCTTTAAATACTGTAATTATTTAAAAACGTATGTATGAAAGCTACTTTCTATCGTACAGTAATGCCGTGAGCTCGTAATTCATCTTTGAGTTCTGGAATTTTAATCTCCCCAAAGTGGAAGATCGATGCCGCTAAGGCACCTGTCACACCTGTTTCTGCAAAGAGGTCTATAAAATCTTGTACAGTACCTGCACCTCCAGATGCGATAATAGGTACATCTACACCGGCTTCAATGGCCTTATATAGTTCAATATCAAAACCAGATTTTGTGCCGTCCTTGTCCATGCTCGTTACGAGCAATTCCCCGGCCCCACGAGATACAACCTCCTTAGCCCAATCAAGAGCCTTCCATTCGGTACGGTTACGACCGCCGTGAGTATAGGCATACCATTCGCCCGTTTCTTCATCAGTTTTCACATCGATAGCTACTACCATGCATTGATTGCCAAACTTTTGAGCCCCTTCTGTGATGAGTTCAGGTTTAGCAAGGGCTGCAGAGTTCAAGGACACCTTGTCAGCACCAGCTTTCAATAAAGCCGTCATATCATCGATACTCTTAATGCCGCCACCAACGGTGAGAGGCATAAATACTTGGGATGAAATCTCTTGCACCACATCGCGCATGGTGGTCCGTGCATCAACAGTGGCCGTAATATCTAGAAAGACAAGCTCGTCTGCTTGTTGTTGCTCATAGGATGCTGCAATATCTACGGGACTGCCAACATCTACGAGATTAACAAAGTTAACCCCTTTTTTTACGCGCCCATCATCCACATCTAGGCACGGAATGATCCGTTTCGCTAACATAATGCTCCTCTCCATTGAGTACTACCCAATATATTATCTGTTATGCCCCTACATAAGTTATAAGCTAAAAAATATTAGATATTAGATATACCTTATAACTCATTAAACTAAGAGCGTATACTACATGGTCAATTCTATTAGTTTTGCTGGTTATACTCAGCGATTTCTTCTAATGTAATCGTTCCTTCATATAGCGCTTTACCGACGATACTATCCATGACGCCTTTTGCTTCAAGTGATTTAATATCTTCTAAATTACGAACACCACCAGAGGCAACGATACGAGCTGTAGGGAATGTTTTTTGCAAATTGCCGAGCAAGTCTTCGTTAGCCCCCTGCATGGTACCGTCCCGGTCCACATCAGTAACGATAAAGTACTTTGCCCCGCCTTCAATCATGGCGCCGATTAAATCGGTCATAGGCACATCGGATTGATCGAGCCAACCTTCAGCCGCGACCTTTCCATTTTTACCGTCTACACCGATAACGATATGCTCTGCACCATATTCAGCGATAACCTGTTTCGTAAGTTCAGGATTTTTGAGGGCCACAGAGCCTAGGATAATGCGGTCTATGCCTAAATCTAAATAAAGGTCAACGGCCGCTTTATCGCGGATACCACCGCCGATTTCAAGGATGCCTGTGAAAGCCAGACGCACTGCTTTTACAATGTCTACGTTAACAGGCTTGCCCGCCTTAGCACCATCTAAATCGACGAGGTGGAGTGCGCCTACCTTGGCATCTTCATATTGTTTTGCTTGGTCCACTGGATCTGGATTGATAACCGTTTCCTGCGCGAAGTCACCTTTATAGAGGCGAACGCTGCGACCATCTTGTAAATCTATAGCTGGAAAAATCATAGGTTCTCCTTTATTAAATGACTGTATTAAATAACACCCTTTGTGGAGTTTACCCCTTGAATATCTGGGTTAATAGTAACGGCCTTGCGCAATGCGCGGCCTGTAGCCTTAAACATGCTTTCAATAATGTGGTGCGTGTTGCGACCATATAAATTGCGAACATGTAAATTCATAGCGCCGCTCATGGCTAGTGCTTGGAAGAAATCCTCCACTAACTCTGTTTCAAAATTGCCCCCAAGAACTGGAGTACTCCATTCGCCTTGGAATACAATGTATGGACGGCCGCTCAAGTCGATTACAACTTGTGTTAGTGCTTCATCCATAGGAACCCACGCATCGCCGTAACGCTCGATGCCTGCCTTATCGCCAAGGGCTTTCACCAAGGCTTGACCTAACGCCAATCCAATGTCCTCAACGGTGTGGTGAGCATCTACGTATGTATCACCCTTTGCCTCAACTACAAGGCCAAAACGGCCGTGTTTCGCGAGCAGCGTCAACATGTGGTCAAAAAAGCCAATCCCCGTGGAGATGGAGCTCGTTTGCGCCCCATCAAGGGTAAGTTCTACTGTAATATCTGTTTCTTGCGTGGTGCGTTGCACCATACCTGTGCGTATCATAACGACCTCTGTACTCCAAATCTATTGTTACAATCTATATTTCTAATTACTATTTCAATCTATGTTTAAATCAATATTTAAATCTAGACTTCAAATATATGATCTAATCTATTTATATACACTATTTTTCAAAGCGTACTTCGATGGCGCGAGCATGTGCTTCAAGGCCTTCTGTACGAGCTAATGCAGTAATGTGTTTTGCCACTTCTTCTAATCGTTCTTTTGTAAATTGTGTAAAGGATGTACGTTTCACGAAATCATATACACCAAGTGGAGAGGAGAAGCGTGCTGTACCACTTGTAGGCAACACGTGATTTGTACCGCCTACGTAATCACCCAATGGTTCAGATGCATAAGCACCGAGGAATACGGAGCCTGCATTTTGAACGAGGCTCATATAACTCATTGGATCTGGCAATTGGATTTCTAAATGCTCTGGCGCCACTTCGTTCATTACCGTAAACATGTCTTCAACGCTATCCATAACAGCAATATAACTATTATTTTCAATAGCTGGACGAGCGATGCTTTCACGAGGTAACAATTTAAGTTGACGTTCTACCTCATCGGATACAGCATTTGCTAGGCTTTCACTAGTAGTAACCATAATAGCGCGCGCCCGAGGATCATGTTCCGCTTGGGACAAGAGGTCTGCGGCGAGATGAACTGGATTAGCACTGTCGTCAGCAATAACACCGATTTCGCTAGGGCCTGCAATCATGTCGATGTCAACTTGACCAAATACTTGGCGTTTTGCAGTGGCCACGTAAATATTACCAGGGCCTACGATTTTATCAACCTTTGGAATCGTTTCCGTACCATAAGCCAATGCCGCCACGCCTTGAGCACCACCAACTTGGTATACTGCATCAACACCAGCAAGCTTTGCTGCACCTAATACAGCAGGATTGATGCCGTCCTTTTGGGGAGGTGTAACCATGACGATTTCTTTGACGCCTGCAATTTTAGCTGGTAACGCAGTCATAATGATGGTGGAAGGATATGCTGCAGTACCGCCAGGAACGTAAAGGCCAACACGAGCCAATGGGATCACCTTTTGACCACGGATGATGCCCGGTGTATCCATGTCTACAAAGCCTTGCTCAATTTCACGGCTGTGGAACTCAGTAATATTAGCCTTTGCCTTTAATAATGCGGCCTTTAAATCATCAGATAAGGACTCATAAGCAGCGTCGATTTCCTCTTGAGGCACCTTGAAGTCTTCGATAAACACACCGTCGAATTTTTCAGAATAGGCCTTTAAGGCCGCATCACCATTGGTGCGAACGTCAGCAATGATATCGTACACGCGGCGTTCAATTTCCATATCTGTAGTTTGTTGTGTATAATCTCGTACGATACTGAGCATCGTATCTAATGATTCCTTATAAATTTTCATGTCTTATCCTTCTTCCTATATGCTATTCGCACTATTAGTTCTATCTCTTATTTATTAATGGCTTCTGAAAGCTGGTCTATAAGTTTAAAAATGGTATTACGCTTTTGTTTCAACGCTAATGGATTAGCTACTAAGCGAGTAGAAATCTTTTGTAACCAGTCAAAGATTTCTAAGTTGTTTTCACGCAATGTTGTGCCCGTTTCTGTAATATCTACGATGGCATCAGCTAGCCCTACTAGAGGTGCTAGCTCAACAGAGCCTTCAATTTTAATGATTTCCACATCTTGCGCCCCAAAGTACTGTTTCGTAATGGTCGGATATTTCGTACCAATTCGTTGACGGCGCCCTTCTTTAGGATCATAGCCGGCTAGAGAAGCCAAGATAAATTGGCATTTGCCCGTTTGTAGATCAAGCATTTCATAGCTCGTATCATCTTGTTCATCTAGTACATCACTACCAACAATACCGAGGTCTACTACACCGTTTTTTAAATATGTTGTTACATCAGGGCCTTTAGCGAGTATTACCTCAATGGCATCACCTAATGGAATGATGAGCTTACGCGCCTTGTTGCGTAACGGCTCACAATCGATACCACAGGATTCCAAGAGAGGAATGAAATCCTTCTCTACGCGCCCCTTAGTAAGGGCGATACGCAATTTGCCATTATCTTGATTGTTGCTTTCACCATTCAAGGTAACATCTGTCAACACATCAATATTAAAAGCCATTCCCACCGCAGGCATCGGCGTACCATCAAAGCTAGAGAGCAAGCCATCATAGCGGCCGCCGCTGACGATGTATTGAGATACGCCATCCACGTAGCCTCTAAAGGTGAGGCCTGTGTAATAAGATTGAAGCGGCTCTGTAGACACGTCGATGCGAACCTGTTGGCCTGTTTGAGCCACTTGGTTAGCCATATCGACGAGATTGTCTAAAATGCGTTGCGCCGCTGCAGGTAAGATGATTTGGTTGAGCTCATCCTTAATATCTCGGACCGTACCAAACAAGCGAGGCCATACAGTTAAGAATGGATATAATGCACTATTTTTAAAATCGGAAATCAACTCGTTATAGCGTGGTAAATATTTAGTAAACAAAGCATCTAATAGCTCTGTTCTTTCCTCATCACTAAGGCCTAGC
This sequence comes from Veillonella sp. AM51-8BH, assembly GCF_003463825.1. Lineage (GTDB taxonomy): Bacteria > Bacillota > Negativicutes > Veillonellales > Veillonellaceae > Veillonella. The sequence goes on along the minus strand of NZ_QSDY01000014.1, from coordinate 716 downwards.
GCATCGGTGATAGCACGAGAGAAACGAGCGTCCCCAATCTCAAGCAATAAGTTATTACCAAGCTGCGTTTCGTTTACCTCTTTAATGATGGAAAAGCATTCTTGCTCGGCTTCAATGCTTCATAGCCTACCATCTCGATGCCGCCTTGCGTTACTTGGTTCACATCACCGCGGTGCTTTTTATTTTTCATGAACACATCGCCTAAATAGTAGAACGTACGAGGTAGTTCAATATTCGTGGTGGCCAAGAAACGCCCAATCGGCATGGTCAAATCAGGACGAATTACGACGGACGCGTCCGAGCTATCCATGAACTCGTACATATGCTGACCGCGACCCATTGCATAGCCATTGAATACATCCTTGTACTCTACAAGAGGCGTAGAGATCTTAGTGTACTGGCGGCTACGACATAAACCGAGCACATATTGGCTCACATCATCCTTGCGCTCTGCTACGGCCCCTATATCATCACGGAACCCCGTAGGTAATTGCTGCTGTACCATCGTAAACATCCTTTCTATCATTTCATTTCTCATGCCTGTGAAAGCATCATATAACTAGTTTTAAATGCGTTATATGAACCTTCTATTTACTATGAGAAAATTTTTACCTATATCGATACTTTTCTATTTTATCACTTTACTTTGTTAAAGTATGAAATTATAATATAACGGTTCTATAGAATTGTCAAGTAGAACCGTTAAGATTTCACGT
>NZ_QSDY01000013.1 GCF_003463825.1 Veillonella sp. AM51-8BH | reverse complement strand
TAAATCCATACTAAATTAATAAGAAACTCTAGGTGAGATAATGAATATATTCGAGCTAATAGGACATATATTTATGAACTCTATGATTCCTATTTTTATACTGATAGGCGTAGGGTTTATATTGGATAGAAAATTTAAACTAGATTTATATACGCTGAGTAAACTAAACTTCTACATATTATTGCCTACCTTTGTATTTAGGGCTATGTATGAAGCTAAATTTACATCAGGTACGTTAGAAATCGTATTTTGTGCACTAGTTGTACTCATACTGAACTCTATCCTTTCAGGTGTAGTCGGCAAAATACAAGGTTATGATGTAGCAAAAATCGCCACATTAAAGAACTGCGTTATGTTTAACAATGTCGGCAATATGGGCATCGCCCTTGCCATCTTTGTATTTACCAATGTGCCTTACGTCATCGATGGCGCAACCCCCTATGCTGATTTAGGTCTTGTCAGCGTCGTATCCATTATGATTATACAGACCATTACAAGTAATACCTATGGTTTCTACCAAGCTGGTGCTGGGCGTTTGAGCACAAAGGATGCGTTAAGCGTAGTCTTCCATATGCCTATGGTATATGCTATACCGCTTGCATTACTTTGCCAGCTCTTACCATTTGATTTACACGGTCTATTCTTCTTTGCCCCTCTTAAAATCTTTGCTAATGCCTTTGTAGGCGTTGCTATGATCGCTTTAGGGGTGCAGATTAACAGAACGCCATTAAACTTCTTTAAGGCGGATGTTATGCTCGCTACATCCTTACGTCTCGTCGTAAGTCCTCTCATTGCTGCAGTTATTACTATATTATTTATAATGTTCTATGGTCCTATGCACCCGATTGCAGCGCAAACGATTGTCATCACCTATAGCGTACCAACAGCCATCAATATGGCCCTTATTGCTATCGAGATGAAAAACAATCCAGAATACGCTACGCAAATTGTAATGGGTACAACCATACTATCAGCAGTAACTATGCCACTATTTATTACGATAGCCTATTACCTCTTCCCTTTATATTAATACTAGTATACCTATACAAAAAGGAGCCGTATAAACGGCTCCTTTTCTTATATTTTAACTTTATATATCTTTAGAGGATATATATATCATGAGTACTTTTGTATATCCCCAATCAAGTTAGACAAATAGTATGCAATACGGCTATATGACTATTGATGAGATACGTGTTCCATACCCATTCTTACGAGACCTTCTACGTGATCATCGTTTAGAGAGTAGTATGCAGTTTTACCTTCCTTGCGATAGGTCACAAGTCTTGCTTGACGGAGTACACGCAATTGGTGAGAAATAGCAGATTGTCCCATCCCCATTGTTTCTGCAATGTGATTTACACACATTTCGTTTTCTAATAATAATTCTACTATTTTAAGGCGTGTAGGGTCACCCAGGATTTTAAACAGTTCTGCTAGCTTTAGCAATGATTCTTGTTTGTCGCTCATATAGTCCCCCATTTTATAAACCATTATCTATGTTTATTTATTGTTCTCATGTAACTTAATTTCGTTCTTATTTGTAAACCTAAATGGCATACATACAAATATTATATCATTTTTACGCTATAAAAAAGAGACTTTGTTACAACAAAGTCTCTTTTTGTATCATATCTGTACAGGATATGAATTATTTAATGATCAATACAGGGCAAGTGGAGTGACTAGTTACATAGCTACTTACGCTACCCATGAATAAGCCTTTCAATGGGCCAAGGCCACGGCTACCCATTACGATAAGGTCAGCATTATATTTTTTAGCTACTGCTAATAATGCAGGACCAGGGGAACCAACTTCGAATACGCTTTTAACTTTTACGCCTGTAGGAATTTCTTTTACTACATCGTTAAGAATTTCTTTACCAGTTTCTTCCATATCTTCTGCAATTTGTTCAGATACGTAACCACCGGAAATTGGTGTTTGATCGAAATTGGAAATAGCAGACACGATATTTGCAACGTGAACAATAATCAATTCAGCATGGTTGCGGTCCGCTACAGCGAGAGCATGTTCCAACGCACGTTTAGCATTTTCAGAACCATCAGTAGGTACAACAATAGTTTTGTAGGTAACCATAATAACCCCTCCTATTTCTAATCCCTCAAAGGGATATGATCAAAGATCGTTTAGCCTATATTATTATATTCTAGACCATCAAGGAAAACTCCTCTTTTTCTAGAGGATTTCTTTTATTATAGCACAAATCATACAGATTTATACAAATAAAAGAATATTATGTGTATATTATAAAACTTGTGATGATTGGTTAGTATTCAATGTAGTAGTCAATTTAAACCCATCCAGCACATCGATGAGCTCTGGTGTGCTAAGGCTAGTGCCTGCTGGGCCAATCATACGAGCCACGGCTACATTGCCTTCATTACCTAAGATAATAGTAGCGGCAAAGGATACTGGTGCAGCTGCAGATGTATCAGCCGTATTAGGATTCTTCATATGACCTGCCAAGTAGAACATTACATTACCATCGATAATATGTGTTTCATAACGAGTAATGGTTGCCTTATTCACCTCAACCAATTGTTTAAGGTAATAATCACCTAGCATTTGTTTGCCCATCATTGTAGGCATGCCTGTGCTAACCGCTTGTACGGGGATTGTAAAGGATTCAATATCAAGGCGCACATTATGCTTAGCGAAAGCAATTTTACCCTTTTCATTTAGACGGGTAAAACCTTTTGGATAGCAAATTTAATACCTTCAGCTACGCTGATATCACTTGTGCCAGAGATAAACTGCTTAACACCTTTGATTGTACTAGAACCAGACTTATTTAGTAATTCAAAGGATGGAATTGTATGTTCCATCAAGCCTTGTTCCATAAATTCCCCTTGAATAGGAGCATAGGTGCTCGCCAAATTGTAGCGATGCGTTGGATCCTTATCCATGATGAATTCCGCTTCAAATACAGATTGAACAGGCTCTGTAGATGTCATTTCAGCATACGATTTTGGTGTTGTCTTATCCCAACGTGCTGATATAGCCCCTTTCTTGTTAAAGAAGCCCCCAACGATATCGTTATTTTCAAAGACATTACTATGCTGACGCCAGATGCTCAAGTACTCTTCATCAGACATGCCCTTGATTGGCACACCATACCAAGTCGTATTCCATTCCTTTTGAGATACCCCGTCTTGCGGTGTATTATTGCGTTTTGTGAAAGACACAGTATAGGAATCATCTTGTGTTGGACCTGCTAGGTTGAAAGAATAGCCTTGAATATGCTCACTTTCACTACGCACATCCATATCTAGCTTAACACCATCGGCTACACGCCATGGAATCGTAAAGGTATAGCCATTTTTATAGTCCTTAACTACTGTGTTCATCGTAGTCGCATACGATTTATACTGATCTGGCAAAATAGAGGCAGAGTCTTTTTGGGAATCTACGATTGCCATCGGAGTTCCAGGTGTGCCTTGCAAGCCTTCTGCCATAATAGAGGTCGTGCTCATAGCCATGACAGCTAACGTAGCAGCAATAAAACGTAACTTCATAAGACCTCCTATAACATGTTCTCCAAGAACGCTTTCGTTCTATCGTTCTGTGGATTGTTGAAAATTTGTTCTGGTGTACCTTCCTCTTGGATAACACCATCCGCCATAAAGATGACACGATCAGATACTTCACGAGCAAAGTTCATTTCATGAGTTACGATAATCATCGTCATATGATCATCAGCCAACTGTTTAATCGTCTTTAAAACCTCACCTGTTAACTCTGGATCAAGAGCTGATGTAGGTTCATCAAAGAGCATAATTTCTGGATTCATAGCCAATGCACGAGCGATAGCCACACGTTGTTGTTGGCCCCCAGATAAACGGGATGGATACATATCTCGCTTTTCCCATAGACCAACTTTATTGAGTAATCGCTCTGCAATCGGTAAAATCTCATCATCTTTCATTCCTTTTACCATACGCGGTGCAATCATAATATTATCGAGCACTGTCATATGAGGAAATAAATTGAAAGATTGGAACACCATGCCCATGCGTAATAGCAAGTCATGTTGTGTTTCTTGGCTTGCATAGTTTACAGTGCCATTAGCATCTGTGCTAGCAAGAACAGTACCATCTACAGTAATAGAACCACCATCAATAGTCTCTAATTGACCTAAGCAGCGCAAGAATGTAGATTTACCAGAGCCAGATGGGCCGATAATAGAAACGATTTCCCCTCTATCCATTTTGAGCGATACATCGCGCAATACAGTTTGATTGTTAAAGCGTTTTTCAATACGCTCCATATTTACAAATGTCATAAGTACCTCTTACATCGTCGTATAAATAAATAGCTGTAATTTCAAACGGGCTATAGCCCTTTAAAACAACTAAGTCCATATCTACGACACACTACTACAGAATAGATTAATCTTCATATACAGCAAATCGTCTTTCTAAGTAGTTGAAGATATTTGTCAAAATAAAGGTAAAGATCAAGTAGAACAAAGCTGCCACTAAGAAGGCAGAGATATCAAAGTCACGTTGTACGATAGATTTTGTAATACGCAAGATATCATTCATAGCCAATACGTATACAAGAGACGTATCTTTCAACAAGTTAATTGTTTCGTTCGCAAGCGGAGGCAATACGCGTTTAAACATTTGTGGCAAGATGATTTTACGCATTGTTTGAGCATAAGTAAAACCAAGAACCTTTGCCCCTTCGTACTGACCACGAGAAATGGATTGAATACCACCACGGAAAATTTCACATAAATACGCTGCGTAGTTCAACACGAATGTAAGTACTGCAGCTGTAGCATCATCCATTTGGACTGCTCCATCTGTAATGATAGGCAATGCATAATATACGAATAAAATTTGTAACATTAATGGTGTGCCGCGCATCAAATATACGAAGGCTTCAACAATTTTGTCGAGCACTGTAAATTTTGATAGACGTACCAAAGCAAGTAAGATACCGCCAGGGATGGATAAAATCCATACAATACAGAATAGCGATACGGTTACCTTTAAACCATCAGCGATGGTTGGGATAATCTGCAATAAATAATCTAACATGGAATACTCCTTCAAAACACGACTAGAGAAGAGGCATCTGGCCTCTTCTCTAGTGTACATTTCGTTCTTTTATTATCTGTTGTACATACTGACCATAGTACTATTAGTATATCACGAATTGTACTATTTAGCATCGCTCTTATCTAGGTCTGCGCTAGAGCCCAACCATTTTTCAACGATTTTATCAGCAGTACCATCTTTTTTCATGTCCGCTAAGATACCATTGATTTTATCACGTAATGCAGTGTCATCTTTACGGAAACCAACAGCGAAGTTGTCAACACCGTAATCAGTACCGTCTACGATTTTGTATTTACCAGGTTCTTTTGTCATGAGGTAACGAGCGATAACACCATCGGCGATAACTGCATCAACACGACCAATACCAAGATCCATGAAAGCACTTACGAAGTCAGCATAAGATTTTGTTTCTTTCACAGTTTTACCGCTTGGATCATTTTGTAATGCAGATTCACCAGTACTAGCTTGTTGAACACCTACTACTTTACCTGCTAAATCAGCTTTGGATTTGATGGAGTCATCATCATTACGAACAACGATGTATTGTTTATCCTTCATGTATGGATTGGAGAACAAAATATTTTTCTCACGTTCAGGAGATACTGTTAAGCCATTCCATAAAGCGTCGATTTTTTTAGATTTCAACTCGGCTTCTTTACTGGACCAGTCGATAGCTTTGAACTCTACCTCCATACCAGCGCGTTTAGCTGCTTCTTTAGCCATATCGATATCTAAACCTACGATTTCGCCTTTATCATCTTTAAAGCCCATTGGAGGGAAGCTATCATCTAAGCCGATAACGATTTTTTTAGGTAATTCTGTATTAGCAGTTTTAGTATCGCTACCACAACCCGTTACAAATACCATCATAGATACTGCTGCAAGGCCAACGGCCATCATTTTTTTCCAATTCATAACTATCCTCCACGGTGTGTTACACCTTTAACTACTTGCTATTATATGCTGTACAGAACTCACCTCTGCACCCGATGATTGTATTATACTTTAGTTCGTTAAAGTTGTAAATAGCTAATTTGATGAATTTTTGGATTTTCTTAATTTCTTAATATTACATATCATCTGTTGTAAGGATAAAGCATTTGTATAACCTATATTTTAAAGATTTGAATGCTTATTAATAGCTTCAATCATGGCCATTTTATCTTTATACCCTACCTGCGCGAGGTCTAAGGGTATGACATAAATACCACCATGACCATTCATAGCCTGCAATTCACGCCAACCTTCGGTAAACCCAATAATATGCTCGTAATCTACAAAGACAAAATATTCATCCCCATGAAAAAGACTGTGAAAGTATTCTATAAAAGAAAAAGGCCTACGTTTCAACACGAGGCCCTTTTCACAGATAAAAGCTTGACTTTCACCTAATCTATGAAGGGTCCACAATATAAGGAGTAACAACAGATAATACAATATACGCTCAGCCCAATCGGACGGCAAATATTTCACAATTAACACGCACACCAATAGACCGACGATGCGTCCAGTCCACTGGATTCCACGATGTATTTCTAAGCTCTGTTGTACGGCACCTGATGAAAAGCGTTCCATTGCCTCTTGTTTCGTCATGGCTTACCTCACAAATTGAAAGTCTACTATATGATTTTATTTACGGCACAAGCCCATAGCTTGCTCAACTTTACGGTACATTTGACTTGCTTTAGCATGAGCCTTAGCAGCACCTTCATCGAGAATTACATCGAGTTCAGGGCTTGCAATCAATTCATTGTAGCGTTGTTGGATTGGCTCAAGAGTTGCCACTAATAGGTCTGCAATATCGGATTTAAATACGCCATAACCTTTACCTGCATACATTTCTTCGATAGCTTCATAGCTGTCTTTTGTGATAGCACGGTAAATGCCCATCAAGTTAGAAATGCCCGGTTTGTTTTCTTTATCGTAACGCACTGCATTATCAGAGTCAGTTTGAGCGCGTTTCAATTTTTTCACAATCAAATCTGGTGCATCCAAAAGGCGAATAGTAGCATTTTGGTTATCATCAGATTTACTCATTTTCTTAGTAGGCTCTTGTAAGCTCATAACGCGAGCACCACCTTCGCCTACCTTGATATCAGGTACTACGAAAGTTTCACCAAATCTACGGTTAAAACGCTCTGCCAAATTACGAGTCAATTCAAGATGTTGCTTTTGGTCTTCACCTACAGGAACATAGTTTGTACCATATAACAAGATATCTGCCGCCATCAATGGTGGGTACGTAAGCAATGCTGTAGGAATAGAGTCACCTTGCTTTTGAGACTTATCTTTGTACTGCGTCATACGCTCTAATTCGCCAACATAGCTAATAGATTGCATAACCCAACCGAGTTTAACGTGCTCAGGTACTTCGGATTGTACGAACAATGTTACCTTTTTAGGATCCAGGCCAACCGCTAGGTACAACGCAGCCAAATTACGAGTATTTTGGAATAACTCTTTTGGATCTTGCGGTACAGTGATTGCATGTTGGTTAACGATGCAATAATAACATTCGTCAGTATCTTGATAGTCTAAGAAATTACGTAAAGCCCCCAAATAGTTACCAAGTGTTAACTCACCACTAGGTTGGATGCCGGAAAATATAACTGCCATAATAGTCTCCCTATATTGAAATAAACCAACAGTGCCGAAGCACTGTTGGTTATATATATTATTCTACGGTTACAGATTTAGCCAAGTTACGTGGTTTATCTACATCTGCGCCGCGTGTAATCGCTGCATAATATGCTAATAATTGCAATGGTACAACTGCAAGGATTGGAGCGATGAATTTATTTGCACGAGGAACATAGATTGTATGGTCTACGTGTTTAGATAATTCTTCGTCACCTTTCATGCCGATACCGATTACAACCGCTTCACGAGCTTTTACTTCGCGGATGTTGCTGATCATCTTATCATACACATCTTCTTGTGTAGCCAATGCGATAACAGGTACGCCTTCTTCAATAAGAGCCAATGTACCATGTTTCAACTCGCCACCAGCATATGCTTCAGCATGGATGTAAGAAATTTCTTTCAATTTCAAAGCACCTTCCATCGCTACTGCGTAGTCGATAGCACGGCCTAAGAAGAACGCATCAGATTTGAAGCCATAATGTTTTGCAAAGGCTTTCATATCTTCGTCTACTTCAAAGATTTCATGAATCAATGTAGGCAAGTTTTTAACGCCGCTTAGGATTTCTTCGCCTAACGCTGGATTCATTTTGCCATTTAATTGACCAAGGTATACAGCGAACAACAAGCCAGCTACTAATTGAGTCGTGTACGCTTTTGTGGACGCTACAGAGATTTCAGGGCCTGCCCATGTGTAAACAGTATTGTCTGCTTCACGGGAGATACTGGAACCTACTACGTTAGTAATCGCCAAGGATTTAGCACCATGGCGTTTTGCCTCTTTTAACGCAGCCAATGTATCAGATGTTTCACCAGATTGGCTGATAACGATACATAATGTTTTGTCATCAGTCAATGGATTGCTGTAACGGTACTCGGATGCGATTTCCACACTTACAGGAATGCGCGCCAAGTTTTCAATATATTGTTTTGTTACAAGACCTGCATGGTATGCTGTACCACATGCAACGATAAGGATTTTATTAAAAGCTGCTACATCTTCAGCAGTCCAATTCAATTCATCAAAGATAGCTGTTTTACCATCTTCAGAGATATGTGTACCGAAAGTATCGCGTACAGCTTTAGGTTGATCATGAATTTCTTTCAACATGAAGTGTTCATAACCGCCTTTTTCTGCTGCTTCCGCATTCCAGTTAACATGGAATACTTCTTTATCAACAGGGTTGCCTTCACGGTCAAATACAGATACATTATCACGAGTTACGATAGCTAATTCACCATCGCTCAAAATGTATGTATCGCGTGTGTAGTTAATAATAGCTGGAATATCAGATGCTACAAAGTTTTCGCCTTTGCCAAGACCGATAACCAATGGATTTTCTTTTTTAGTACAAATGATTTTATCTGGCTCATCAGCACAGATGATTTCAAGAGCATAGGCCCCATCAACACGAGCTAGCATGCGACGTACTGTGCCTACGAAATCGCCATCATACATATCTTCTAATAAATGAGCTACTACTTCTGTATCAGTTTCAGATTTGAATGGTAACCTTTTTCAATGAGCTCTTCTTTTAAAGGCATGTAATTTTCAATAATACCGTTGTGTACAACAGCAAATTTACCATCTTCAGATGCATGAGGATGGGCGTTCATATCAGATGGACGACCATGAGTAGCCCAACGAGTATGACCAATACCTATAGTTCCTTCATTAGGATCTGCTTTTACAATCGCCTCAAGATTAGCAAGACGGCCAACCTTCTTTTGAATTTTAATAACATTTTCAGGGCCGATAACAGCAATACCTGCAGAGTCATAACCACGGTATTCTAACTTCGCCATACCGTCCAACAAGAAATCAGATGCTTGATTAAAGCCAATGTATCCTACGATACCGCACATAAGTATATCCTCCTATAACTGGGGGCATTCTAGCCCCAGCCAAAAACTAAGGCTAACAAATTACTATTCTAACTTAACAATCTAAGTTAATGTTCAAATTATGTATCAAATAGTATTTGAATACAATTCATTCAGATACACTTTGTCCCCATCGTTACCGATGGGCTTTTTAGTATCTGTTACGACATGAATATGCCGGAAGAGCATCCGCTGATGATTCGATTACTCTTCACCTCGTCTACCCTAACGACTGCCTTCGCGGGTACTTGCGCTATTCGCCTTTACGAATTAGGGAACTCCTTTCTATAAGATACGGCAGATCTTAATAGTATACATCATATACCAATCTATATTATACGTGATAAGTAATGGTGAAAGCAAGATATCCTCATCGACATATCTAAACATCACGGTTAATATTTGTTTATAAATCCCATGTATCATTCATACTATTTTCACAGATAATTACTATACTTCTTACAATCTTAATTTTACACAATTCGATTTTATCGCGCAATAAATATTTGGAGGTTATTATATATGACACATTCACGTAATTATAAAACTTTAAGACGTTTCATCGTTCCAGCTTTAGCGGGCGGCGCCCTCGCAGCACTAGCCTTTGCCCCTACATTTGGTGCAGAACCAGTACATTCTAATGTTCCACCACAAAACATATTTGCCCCTAAGGCTGATGCACCTAACGCTAATATGCCTAAAAATGATGTACCTAGACCAGATGATGTAAAGACAGGAGAAATTAACGAACCAACGCCTCATAAGGAAGCTGATCCTAGTACTTTCACAGGCACATCTGTTATTAGTGAAAATAAAACATTAGAACACCAACGATTCGACAATACTACAAGCGATCAAAATGCTTTCATCGGAAAAAACAAAGCCACTATCACCATCGATAGCAGCGTATTTGATAAACAGGGTAACACCACAAATGATGACAACAGTAATTTCCGCGGACAAAATGCAGTAGTGCTCGGCATCGAAGGCAGTCAAACGAGCATTAAAAATAGTAATATTACATCTAATAGTATTGGCTCTAATGGAGTATTTGCCACTGGCGAAGGATCTGTTATCAACATAGAGAATACTAATATTCACACAAAAGGTGATTCCTCTCGCGGCTTAGATGCAACCTATAAAGGCACTGTAAACGGCAAAAATTTAACCATTACTACTGAAGGGGCTCACTCTGCTACACTCGCTACAGACCGTGGCGAAGGCACTATTACTGCGGAGGCAGCTAAGCTTACAACCTCTGGTGCGGGTAGCCCTGTTATCTACTCCACCGGCAATATTTTAGCAAACAGTATCAACGGCGTAGCTAACAAGAGTGAAATAGGCGTCGTAGAAGGTAAAAACTCCATTACCCTTACGAACTCTAATGTTACAGGCTACCACGATAATGGCTTCATGCTATACCAAAGTTTCTCCGGTGATGCTGAAAGCGGTATTGCTCGTTTAAAAGCAGAAAATAACACACTTACAACTCATGGTACAGGCGCTTTCATCTATGTAAACAACACCACAGCCGAAGTAGACCTTACAGGCAACGCAATTGTAATGCCAAATACTACCACACTCGTGAAAGCCGCAGCAGACTCCCGCTGGGGTAAAGATGGTGAAAACGGTGGTCACCTCACACTTCGCGCATCCAACCAAGAACTTAACGGTAACATCGTAGCCGACTCCATCAGCACTGTCGCACTAGACATGACTAATGGATCCAGCCTCGTAGGCGCTGTAAACACAGACAACACAGCTAAAGAAATTACAATGAAACTCAGCAAAGACTCTACCTGGACACTCACAGGCAACAGCTATGTAAAATCCTTAACTAACGAAGACACAACAGGCAGTAACATTCACTTGAATGGATATAAACTCGTTGTGGCTGATAAATAAAACCAAGAAATAAAAGAGGCAACGTCGTCGACGTTGCCTCTTTTATTTCTATGCCGATTTAGAACCATACAAAGCTGCCTAAGGTTATACCAAAATTTATTCTGAGAGTTAGTCTATCAAATAGCAGTCATATATGGGCCATAGTTTTAGTTCAACCACAGGCTTATAGTTTTCATATTTAATCTTATGCTCTAATATATTTAGGCTTTCTAAATCATCTTCCCAACATTGGAGATACTCTTGCCTCTCTTCTTCACTCGCAAAGTCATCATCTATTTTTACATCTTCAATACATGCTAGTATTTCTGTTCGTTGTTTGATCACTTCTAGATAGAATTGGTCATGTTGGTTCATAGTCCAAAGGCCAAAATAATAAGGGCCGTAATTTAAGTCACAAGTGCTTTTAGCCTTTTCACATTCTTCTAAGAATAACTTGTACTCATCTAATACATAATAGGCGTTAAAGATATCAAACTCCCAAATTTCATCATCTCGCTGATATGTAGGATCTCCACCAATCTTAATTTTCTTCAAATAATCAAGGGATTGGATTTTATTTCCTAAATACACATCACAATAAGCTATACAAAGAAATAATCGCATTCTATTTGGATAGTTTTCAAGTAACTGCAAAAATATGGTCTTTGCTTTTTCATATTCTTTGAGTTCAAATAAACATACGGCACGGCCAAAGTTCATTTCATAATTATATGATATGCTTCGTCCCTTTTCATAAGTCAGTAAGCTTCTCTCCAATTCCTCTACTGAGCCCTTATCTGCATAAGATGAGAAATGATACAAAGCCAGCCCTCGGTAGGTCTCTATATATGGAGAATTTAACTTTACAGCTGCAGATAGATACTCATATTCTTTTATATTGCCCTCATCATTATAATAAAAAGCCAAATTAGTATAAACTTTAGCTTTTTCAACATCATTCAATTCATCACTATATTTTTCTAAGAACTTCTCCAAGATAAGCTGTGAATTTTTCTCTCTCCTCGCTTGTGATTCAGCATATGCAAGCTCACAGGCAGAATCAATACTATTCGGGCACTCATTAAGGAGAGTCTCAGCCTCCCCTTGATTTATATTTTTCATATTACACCTTAACTATTAAACCAATACGATTTAAACTATATAGCTATAATAACATAAGTCATACCCTATGTACGTATTTGCAAAAACACCATTCCATCTCTTAACTATGTAAGAGATAAATTACATCATCTCTGCTATCCTCCTCCCCATATACGAAATAACTCTTAATGAGTAGAAATGGTATAATGCAGAAATATTTGCGCCATAGTGACGGTTCCATTCGGTAACCATCCTAAATAAATATAAAATAAATACCCTCTATATATGTTCCTGCAGCGACTTTACGTAGGACGGAGCAAAGGGACATATATAGGAGGGTATACCTTTAATATGAAATTGTAGAATGGATTCACAATTATTAAAATCCATTAGTTTAATCTTAGTAAAGATGGTTCCTCGCTGTGGATTTTGCTTCGCAAAATCTTACGCTCGGAACAAAGTGATGTGTGGGCTTCATCGTCGCAAGCTCCTCTACCGCCTCACACCCTACTTTTATTCCGCTAACCCTTGTTCTCTACCGATAATATCAGCTATTTCTTGGCATAAGGATTGTAATGCTTCTTGGTCTGGACCTTCGGCCATTACGCGGATGAGTGGTTCTGTACCAGATGCACGTACTAGAACGCGGCCTTCATCGCCGAGTTCACCTTCAGCGGTTACGATGGCAGCTTTAATAATATCATTATCTTCCCAGCCTGTTTTTGTAGCAACTCGAACGTTTACTAATACTTGTGGGTATTTCGTCATAATGCTAGCGAGTTCAGAGAGTGGTTGATTTTTTTCTTTCATAAGAGCCGCTACTTGCACAGCTGTTAACATACCGTCACCAGTTGTATTGTGATCTAAGAAGATTACGTGACCAGATTGTTCACCACCAACGGAGAGGTCATGTTCACGCATGTATTCCAATACATAGCGGTCACCAACTGCAGTAGAAACCGTTTTCATACCAAGTTCTTCTGCTGCTTTATGGAACCCAATATTACTCATAACAGTACCAACTACTGTATCGCCTTTTAGCTTGCCTTCTTCTTTTAGTTTAAGGGCACACAATAACATGATTTGGTCGCCATCGAGAACTTGGCCTTTTTCGTCAACCAACAAGCAACGGTCAGCATCACCATCGTTAGCAATACCAAGGTCTGCATTATGTTGTTGCACAGCTACTTGTAAGCCTTCAATATGTGTAGAGCCACAGTGATGGTTGATATTCAAACCATCTGGATTAACATTGATGTTGATTACTTTAGCACCAAGGCCAGACAAGATTTCAGGGCCTACGCTAGAAGCAGCACCGTTCGCACCATCATATACGATAGTCAAACCTCGAGGGATGTATCGATTGTGTGGCGAACAAAGTGAGCGTAGAAATGAGCCAAGTTACTATTGTACTCAATTGTACCGATGCCATCACCAGTAGGACGTGCCAATTCATTGTCCGCACTTTGACGAACATATTTTTCTAATTCATCTTCTACTTCATCTGGCAATTTATAGCCATTGCCATCAAAGAATTTAATACCATTATCTGGATATGGATTGTGAGATGCAGAAATAACAGCACCCGCATCAAAACCTTGTTGACGTACGAGGTAAGCTACTGCTGGAGTTGGGATAACACCGGCGATAACAACATTGCCACCAACAGAACAAATGCCTGCTGCTAACGCACTTTCAAGCATAGAGCCAGAAATACGTGTATCGCGGCCAATCAAGAATGTAGGATGATCTTTTTCCTTACCAAAATATGTAGCCGCAGCACGGCCTAAATGATAGGCTAATTCAGGTGTTAAAAATTCATTAACAACACCACGTACACCATCTGTACCAAATAAACGAGCCATAATTATCCTCCTCTAGGGATTGTGAAAGTCACAAATCCTCATATATTCACTGTTGTGTATTATATCACAATATATACACCACACATATAGATACTATACAGATATACTATTTTACAGTATCAATATGAACCTATACTGTAGTTTCCTTTACAATATATTCTACTACTAATTAGTTAGGTTTCGCATATTTTGCCATGCATAAGATAGCAGTTTCGGCTCCATCAAGGGCTGCACTCATAATGCCACCTGCATAGCCAGCGCCTTCACCCATAGGATAAAATCCACCTACAGTTGGAGAAACACGTTCTTCATTGCGTCCCATGCGCAGTGGTGCTGAGGTACGCGTTTCAACGCCCGTCATGCATACTGCAGGATCATCAAATCCATGAATGCGTCGTCCCCAATATGGCAAAGCCCGTTCCAATACAGACGTTACGAATGGTGGCAAGCATCATGTAAATCGCAATTTACTACACCTGGTTCATAGCTATAGGTGCTATCTTGTACGCTAGGTGCTGGTGAAAGCCCTAAAAATTGACCCACTGTTTGTGCTGGTGCATGGAAGTTAGAGCCACCTAATTCATATGCCTTTCGCTCCCATTCACGTTGGAATGCTACACCATCCAGAGGATGATTACCAAAATCTTCTGGTCCTACGTTAACTACGATGGCACTGTTCGCAACACCGCTATCACGAGCATATAGGCTCATGCCATTCACAACAACGCCGCCATTTTCAGAGGCAGATGCCACAACTTGGCCACCTGGGCACATACAGAAGCTATACGCAGTACGGCCTGTTTCTTTATCGTGATACACAAGGGAGTATTCTGCGGCACCAAGGCCCAAGCTGGAAGGTTCTACACCATATTGGGACTCGTCGATAACAGCTTGATCATGTTCAATACGAACACCAATAGCAAATGGTTTTGCTGTCATTTCTACATTGCGTTTATGTAGCATTTCATACGTATCACGTGCACTATGGCCTACACCAGAAAGCACAACCGTCGTATCGATTCGCTCGTTGCCATTAACTTCAACACCAACGATACGATCATTTTCAATGAACAAATCAGTTACTTTGGCCCCGAATCTAACCTCTCCGCCCCATTCGATAATGCGTTCGCGCATAGCTTTTACCATGGTACGCAACTTATCTGTACCTACGTGAGGTTTATGTTTATATAAGATTTCTTCAGGCGCACCAAACTCTACAAAGTATTTAGAGATTTCGTGCAATCTAGGATGAGTAACGCGAGTTGTCAATTTACCATCCGAGAAGGTACCTGCACCACCTTCGCCAAATTGTACATTCGATTCAGGCTTAAATATGCCCTCTTTCCAAAATGTTTCTACATCTTGGCTACGAGTGTCGACGTCTTGGCCTCGTTCAAGAACGATTGGACGGTACCCTTCACGAGCTAGGTAAAAGGCTGCAAGCATACCTGCCGGCCCAAAGCCCATCACCACAGGACGATGTGCTAAAGGCACATTGCCATATACGATAGGTTCCGGATCTTCTGGAGTGAACACAGATACATCCTTTTGTTTACCTAATTTTTTCATGATTTGAGCTTCTTTATGAACCTCAACAAACAAAGTATATACAAATACAATATTAGGTTTTTTACGAGCATCTACAGCACGTCGCACAACGTGAATTGTTTCAATGGCGCCACGTAGTTGGGGATATTTCTTTTCTACAATCTCTTTAATATCCGACTTGACCGTCACGGCCACGCGGAGATTTATTATTCTAATCATATGTTACCTATTAAAGCTATCCTTTCAGAATAGACCACATCTATATTATTTGACCTAAATTCTTTATCACTGACCTATTAGAAAATGGTCATACATCTTTATTATACAACACTACTATAAAAGCTAATATATGAATAATAAAAACAAACCCTAATAGAGTTAAGCAATCTACTCTATTAGGGTCTTTTTTAGCTACGTAGTTTTCTTTTGTATATCTACCTTAACATGAACCGTTGTAACATTACTATTAACACCGCTTGGCAATACTAAGTTGTAATTACCTTGAATTCCCTTATTTGCACCAGTGAGATCAATTGGTTCTGTTTGAATTTCTGTAACAGAATCAATCATTTCTTCTCGGCCAGTCACGGTTAATTGGGTTGGTGTAACAGATATGGACTTAACCTCATAGCCATCAGCTA
Source organism: Veillonella sp. AM51-8BH (assembly GCF_003463825.1). Classification (GTDB taxonomy): domain Bacteria; phylum Bacillota; class Negativicutes; order Veillonellales; family Veillonellaceae; genus Veillonella. The sequence continues at coordinate 22,963 of NZ_QSDY01000013.1, read as the reverse complement.
CCGCTCCCACAGTTGGTACCGTAATAGGAACTGCTTTATCTTTACGCAATAAGTTAAGTTCATATTGCGCCTGACCTTGGTTTGGATTGATATGTACATCTAGTACATTGCCAGATACATCCCAAGCCTCTAATGTACTAACAGCACTAAAGTTCTTGGTTTGACCAGCGATATTGACTTTCATAACAACCTTATTCACAGCATTAACCTGTTGTTTACGTCCAGATACAGTTACCTCTTTCGGTACAATAGTTACTGACTTGAGAGCAACATCGTCGGAGAACTTACCAATTGGAAGAATTTCAACCGGTATTTTTCGTTCCGCATATTCGTCTACATTAATTGTTATAGTATCAGGCTTAACCTCAACAAGGCTCATCCCCGCTGGAGGTGTAAATCCGATTGTCACATTATTTTGACCTGGTTTCACACCCGATGCGTCAATGTAAGCGCGAAGATTATCTGCTTTTATAGACATAATCGTATCACGAGGACCTGAAAGCACAATACGTGCAACATCCGGTGCATCTTCTATAATATAATGAGAGTCAAGATTTTGAACTTGAACAGGTACAGTATAGGTTACCTCCATCACAGGGTTCTGATCTCGCATGATAAAGAACCACATGACGATGGCCGCTAGCAATGATAATAACTTAGCAGGCCAATTGCGTTTCAAATGTATCATCATTTTTTTGCCCCCCATTTCCACATACCAGTAATGGTTTGACGAGGGCGTTCCATAAATGTACGCAACGCTTCTTTAATTTGATCTTCCGGCAAATGACGATAAATATGACCGCCATAGGTATACGAAATTGTCCCCGTTTCCTCACTGACAACAACAACGACCGCATCTGTTTGTTCAGATAAACCGATGGCTGCACGATGACGCGTACCAAGTTCAGTACTCAATGTACGGTCTTCAGTTAGTGGCAACAAACAACCAGCTGCACGAATACGGCCATCGCGGATGATTAGCGCCCCATCATGAAGTGGCGTACTAGGAACGAAAATATTTTTAATTAATTCACGGCTTAACACAGCATCAATCAAAATGCCTGTGTCCACAAAGTCATTAAGGCCCACTTCACGTTCAAAAACAATAAGAGCCCCTGTATGCTCACGAGACATAACGCGAGCTGCCGCCATCACTTCATTGATGGCCATGTCCATTTCCTCTTCATTAACATTCTGTGCCTTGCTAAAAATTCGGCCACGGCCCAATTGTTCTAAAGCACGGCGCAATTCCGGTTGGAATACTACAGGCAATGCGAAGAGAAGAACAGTCATACTTTGTTGCAAAATCCAATTGATAACATATAGATTTAGCAGATGACTCAATAAATTTAGAATTGCTAACATAACGAGACCTTTCAAAAGAGAAACGGCCCGTGTATCTTTAAGCAATTTATATAAGTAATAAATACCTACAGCAACGATTAAGATATCAGCGATATCAAGAAGCCTAAAGGTATGTATAAGTGCGTCAATATGCATAAAAATAGCTCCTTATACAAAAATAAGGTACAACCAACTACTTGGCTGTACCTTATATTTTAACTCATTTTACAATCACTGTAAATTTATAAACGAATATAAGATATGATATTAGATGTTTTGTGTTTCAATCCACACATCCATCTGTCCACCGCACACCATACCTTCTTTTACAGCTACATCATCATCTAAAAGAACTTCGATACGACGATGTGCTTCTTTTTTATTCAAAGAATCAACAGCGCTTAGACGAATTTCATTTTCAGCACGACCCCCACCGATAGTACCAAAGATAGATCCATCTGGGAATACTACCATAGATGTACCAGCCTTACGTGGTGTAGAACCACGGGTAAATAAAATTGTAGCTACAGCTAGTGTTTCATTTTTACGAGCACTTAAATATTCAATAAACTCACGATTCATGGCTCACTCTACCTTTCCGCAATGAGCCGCCTTTTTTACCACGCACCACTGCCAAATATTCGCTAACGATAGATAATGCAATCTCCTCAGGAGTTTGTGCACCTAAGTCTAGACCAATTGGTGCATATACCATATCTAATTCTTCTTGTGTCCAACCTTGTTCACGCAACACTTCAAATGCATAATGAATGCGCTTTTGACTGCCCATAACACCCATATAGGTTGGCAAGTAATCGCGCAATTGTTCTAAGCATACATTGTCATACTCATGAGCACGTGTAACAATGATAAAACCATTATATTCATCAAGAGGTAGATCATTTTTAAAGTTTTCTAAGGGCAAGCATTTACGAGTTACGCGCTCGTCAAAGAATTCAGGAACTACATATTCTGGGCGGTCATCTACAACAGTAACACGACACCCAATGAATAGTAATAAATCTGTAATAGCACGGCTCACATGACCAGCGCCTAATACGAGAACAGACGGATCATTTTCTACAGGTTGTACGAAACATTCTACTTCGCCTACCATGCACAAAGAATTGAGCTTTGCTTTATCTACCATAAAGCCTTCGATTGGTGTGCCATACAAAACACTACCATCTTCAGCATAAATTGCTTTATCCCCTTGACGAGGACCAGATAATACAGTAACCATCAATGTAGTTTCTGTAAGCTGAAGACGGTCTTTCATCACATCATAGATCGTTTCCATCTTGATTCCTTTCATAATCCCATGCAGTAACAGCTTCTAAAACGCCACCACCAACAGCGAGAGATTTATCTGAAATACTATAACAATGAGATTCTTCACAACGAGCATCTACATCGGCCAATTTAAAATGGTCGGATACGATAAGCCCGCTCTTAAGAATACCTCTAAGAATACCTGTAATTTTTGCCCGTACGGGCTCTTCATCTACATAACCAATGACTTCATTGGCTTGTACAGAATCTCCAATATGACGCTTAGCTGTAAATAGACCAGCCTTTGGAGAGTGAATAACACGCTCATGAGTATAACCACCTACATTACCAGGAATACCCGTATTAGGTTGCGCCGGGCCATCGTAGATACAACGGCCTAAGGAATGACCGCGCATGGTTTCAATAACCACATCCACATCGACTCCTGCAGTAAAACCAGGGCCCACACCGATAACAAGGTCTGCATCATCTCGTTTGGTACCAAGATTTTTTTTGCTTAAGATAGCATCCACCACAATGGCTGGCTTCAATGTATCTAATAACTCTTCATAGGAGCTAGTTACTACAGGAATAACACCTTGTGCCAATGTATCCTTTACTTCGCTAAGGGCTACATGACGAGCTACAAAGCGTTCCAAAATCATTTCGCCACGATGCACAGCATTGCCGTAACAAACTTCACGGCGAATCATGGTAGGAATAGCGATTTCGTTAATCACTACCGGATAGCCTGCACGTTTCAATCTATATACAGCGCCAGAAGCGATATCTCCGCCTCCACGCATAAGCACTAATGGTTTCATAATGCCTCACTTTCACGTTCTTTTAAACGCTCAAAATCATCGGGTGTATCGATATCATATCCAATATCGTCACGAATCCATAGTTTGATAACATGATCTTTACCATCACCACGAATGATGGTCTTGCCACCTTGGTCCCCTTGGATATGTTGTAAAGATTCAAACCAATGCGAACCAAAGAGAACAGGATTTCCCGACTGATAATTCGCCCCATAATGCGGGACGACGATAGTTTTCGAATGAAAGTTATCACTAAATGCACTAATAACCTGATGTACAACATTCCCAGTCAGTAGTGGTTGATCCCCTACAGAACAAAGAATGCCATCTAGCGATATCGGTGATTTTTCTACCAAATAACGTACTCCTATCGCTATGGACAGACCCTGTCCACGCTCAGGATGTTCATTCCGAACTACTTCGAACCCATAGCTTGTAACAATAGGTTCCAATTTTTCATGATCGTCACCAGTAACCGCTACAAAAGGTAGTTTACAGAATTCAGCAGGTTTTACATAATCTTCCCATCCACAATGAAGAGCCCCACAGACCGCATCTAAAACAGTTTTACCACGCCAGGGTAAAAGCTGCTTATTACACCCCATGCGCTTGGATTGTCCCCCTACGAGGAGGACAATACCAATATGCAAAGGGTGACGGTCTATGGGGTCTCTCATGGGACTGAAAGCGCTATTAGATTTTGCTTTCACATAAGTCATGAGTACCTACCGACATTGAATAATGCGACGGATTTCGCAACTTGCTTTATATCCATCAGCTAAGATGATATCGGAAATATCGCTATCTACAATATGATCAATAAAATCATCAATGATACGATGTTGCACCGTTTCATAACCAGTACAGAAGAGTATTTTTTTACCCTTACTGTATTGGAATAAGCCTTGTTTATGAAGCACAAGGTCGGCTAACATGCGCGGTGTTACAATGGCACCCATATCGCGTTTCACGATATCTTGAACGAGCTCGATATTATGTACGTGCTCATCATCTAGAGGGCCCCTAACATTTGCAAATTCACTAGACCAATGGTGGTCTTTGTAAGAGATGGGATAACTGGCTCGGTCGTCTTAGGCGCCTTAAGCCATTTTTCCTTTGCCCCATCTGCTTCTACTACAATTTGCCAGTTCGGATGTAACTTTGCTAAACCATCGATAAGATCACAATCTAAGGAGTCTACTTTTGTTCCCGTAATTCCAGAGAACCACGCACCACAATATCCACGTAACACACGATCAGTACAATATTCATCGGCTTCATTAATATTTCGAGTATAAATCGGTTCATAATGAGCCACTTGAGATTCATAGAGTCGAGTCGTAGTCGTAACTACGATAGGCTGACCTTTCAGGCGTCCATATTCTACTAATTTTGAAAGCACAGTCGTTTTACCGCCAGCCCCAACGAGGGCCACGATTCCCGGCTGAATCAATCGATTCCAATAGGATGTTTGTGATGTCATAAAACCAGGCCTCCTTAGAAAGGAAAAGTAAATAGAAACCTCTATACTTTATATTTCTCGTCCATAGCCATAAATACCTTCTCAGGTGTCATAGGTAATGTACGAACATCCGCACCAACTGCATTTTTAATAGCATGTTGAATAGCTGGACTAGCCGTATTAATAACAACTTCACCAATAGATTTAGCACCAAATCCGCCTGTCGGTTCGTAAGATTCTACAAAGTCTACATGTAACTCACCGATATCTTGACGGGTTGGAATTTTATAAGTCATAAGGTTATTAGTCTCTAAGCGACCATTATTGGAATAACGCACATCTTCATATAGTGCCATACCGATAGCTTGTACCACGCCGCCTTCAACTTGAACGCGAGCCAATTTAGGGTTAATAACAGTACCGCAATCGATACAGGAGTATGTATGAAGAGGAATAACCTTACCAGTTTGTTTGTCTACTTTCACCTCTGCAATAGTTGCCATGAATGGTGGTGGGGATGTATGACTGCCCCATGTAGCAAAACCAGACAATTGTTCAGCGTTAACACCTACCAATAATTTTGGAGCCAATTGATGGATATCCATTGTTTGGGAACCATCTTTTGTAGTAGCCACAACGCCATCAAAGTCGATGTTCTCTACATCTGTATTGAAGAATTGAGCGAACTTAGCAATAATCTTAGTGCGTAATTCTTCAGCAGCCATCTTAGCAGCCGTACCAGTTACGTATGTTGTACTAGATGCATAGGAACCTGGATCAAATGGTACGATGTCTGTATCGGATTCAACAACTGTCATGTATTCCATAGGACAGCCGATGATTTCACAAGCCATTTGAGTCAATACAGTATTAGCCCCCATGCCCATATCGGAAGAACCAGTATACAATGTGTAGTTACCATCATCACCGAGACGAATTTCTACAGATGCTACATCAATGTTAGCAACACCAGAACCTTGTAATGCCAATGCCATGCCAAGGCCACCGCGATAACGTTCGTCAATATCCCAAGAATGAGGACGTTCATCCCAACGAGCCATTTCTTTTACGCAGTTTACAGTGTCTTGGAACAAACCAGAATCAAGATATTCATCTGGAGCATATACCAAGCTTTGTTCACCTTGAGCAATCAAGTTCTTTTGACGCAATTCAGCAGGGTCTACCCCCATTTTATCCGCCAAGTTATTAACAGCACACTCTAAAGGCCACAACGCTTCAGTAGCACCATAACCACGGAATGCACCACCTGGTGTATGGTTCATGTATACACCTTCTGTACCGTAGTGAATTGCTGTCGCTTTATTGTATAAAGGAATGGACTTATGCTCACCAGCTGTAGTAGTAGTGAAGCAGTGAGTTGCATGAGCACCTGCATCAGTAATGGAGTCCATATCAATTACTTTGATAATACCGTCTTTTGTAGCACCTACGCGGATTTTCCATTCACGAGCATGACGTGTAGTGGAGCACGTTTGCGCTTCTGTACGATCGTATAAAAGATAGCAAGGTTTCTTCAATGTCCATGCCACAAAAGCTGTCATAATTTCTGTACAAGCCGTTTGTTTAGAACCAAAACCACCGCCGATACGAGGTTTAATTACACGAACCTTTGTCGCAGGAATACCAAGTGCACGCGCAATATGTCGACGCACATGGAATACGATTTGTGTGGAAGATACGATAACTACGCGGCCCAATGTATCTATATAACCAAAGCTTTGAAACGGTTCCATCGCTGTTTGACGTGTCGCTTGGTCAAAGTAAGTACCTTCTACTACATAATCACATTTTGCAAGTTCAGCCTCAATATCGCCTACTCGTTTATGATAGGATACGCAAATATTGCGTTTATAATCTTGACCTACAGGGATATTATTGTGAATATCATCTTCAGGGTGAACTACTGTTTCATGGTCGATAGCTGTATGCATATCGAGTACAGGTTTTTGTACTTCGTATTCAACCTTGATTAGAGGCATCGCTTTAAGTGCTGTAGCTTCATCTTTTGCCACAACAAGAGCCACTTCATCGCCTACATAGCGAACTACAGGATCCAAGATGAGCGCATCATAAGCAGATGGTTCTGGATATGTTTGACCGGCCAATGTAAAGCGAGTATTCGGCACATCTTCATGTGTGAAGATTGCTTCAACGCCTGGAATCAATTTAGCTTTAGATGTATCGATAGATTTAATGCGCGCCTGTGCATGAGGGCTACGAAGTACCTTAATAACGAGCGCATCTTTTGGAACAAAATCACCTGTATAAGATGGTTTACCAGACAAGATACCTTTATAGTCAACTTTGTCATAGGACTTACCGATGTGCTTATTCATTATTTCAGGCCTCCTTCTAAGAATTTACGAACCCCTCGAAGTTGTGATTCATAGCCAGTACAACGGCACAAGTTACCGATGAGGTACTCGCGGATTTCATCATCACTAGCCTTTGGATTTTTACGTTTCAAGTTGATAGCACTCATCATCATGCCAGTTGTGCAGAAACCGCATTGGTCAGCACCTTCACTAGCAATACAATCCGCCAATAATTCAGCCTCTTCTTGTAAGCCTTCTAATGTAGTAATTTTGTGACCTGGGGCACGGAATGTAGGATACGCACAAGACAAGATAATTTCGTCATCTACCCATACAGTGCAAAGACCACAGTTTGTTGTGTCACAGCCACAACGTACGCTGTAATAACCAAGATTACGCAATGTATCCAACAACATTTCATCAGTTGGCACATTAACAGTTACATTTTTATTATTAATATTAAGTACTAATTCCATTATTGTGCCACCTCCTTAGCCAAGCGTTGAACCATTGCTTTTACCATTTCCATGCGGTATTCTTTGGACGCATGAGAGTTAGATTGGTAAACTAATTCTTCAGATGCTAATTGACCGGCTTCTTTTGCTGCAGCCAATCCTTTTTCTGAAAGCAAAGCACTTGCTTTTTCTGCTAATTGAGGTACGCCAGGTCTTGTACCAATGTACAATTCAACGCCTTTATCATCACGGCGAATAGCACCTGTCAATACTGGGAAATCGCCACGAGAGATACGAAGAGCTTCAACAGCTACAGGTACCTCTACTTTAGGAATGCGAATTTCCACGAGGATATCACGTTCTCTGTATTTCATATAGTCTTGCATGGACATGCGACCACCTTTAAAAGTAACGATGTCTGCATGTACTGCCAATAGAGCCGGAATTATATCAGAAAAGCCGAATTTACTTGCTACAGATCCACCCATAGTAGCTGTGTTGCGGAATTGAATGCCAAGAATTTCCTTAACACCTTTAACAACAGCACCACCACAAAATTGTTGTAATGGCTCAAAACGTTCCACATCACCTTGCGTTGCCATAGCACCAATGGCAAATTCGTTATCCTCTTCACGAACATAACGCAAGTCAAGACTAGCCATATCAATCACTGCAGGCCATGTGCGTCGACCTAAACGCAACCAACAGCCGCCAGCTAGCATTGGGGCAGTTTTGTTTTTTGTGGCTAATTCATAAGCCTCTTCCACCGTCTTCGGTTGTAATACTTTCATAAATGCTAACATAATCTGTCCTCTCAATGGTATACTAATACTAACAGTACTGGATGATAACCATAAAAATACAGATATCACCGAACTACAAACCTAGCAGGAATCTATAGAATTCCTCACGTTTCTTATACTTTTATTTTACCAATTATTCGCTACTAAATCTACGATGAAAGATATAAATTTACAAGAATTTTGCAAAGAATTACATATTTATGAATTTGGTATTGCCCCTTGGCCCCTACCTGAAAATGCAAAAACTATTTTGTATGAAAGCAACCCCTGTCCATTTACAGCAGCCGACGTAGAAGAGCGATTGCTAGGAACAACAGAGTTTACGCCCAAAAGCGCTATAGTATGCCTCTTCCCATACTACGTAGAACGTAGTGGTCCATCTAATCTTTCCCGCTATACATGGGCTACAGATTATCACCTGGTCATTAATGAATATTTAGAAAAACTTACTGAAAAATTACAAAAAATGAATACTTCAGCCCAGTTTTCTATACATTGTGACACCTCTCCCCTCGCAGATCGTTACATGGCCTACTTAGCAGGCCTTGGTTTCTACGGCAAAAACAATTGTTTCATCAGTCCTAAGTGGGGTTCCTATGTAGTCATTGGAACAATTTTAACTACCTTAGAATTAGAGCCAAATACACCGCTCGCTCAGTCCTGTATAGGATGCAATCGGTGTATTACGGCTTGCTTAGGGCAATGTTTAGGTCATGACGAATTTAAATATGATACCTGTAAAAGCTACTTAACACAGAAAAAAGGAGATCTTACAAACGAGGAGGAAATCATCATAGGAAAAACGCCACTCGTATTTGGCTGCGATGTATGCCAAGAGGTCTGTCCCCATAATCAAAATATCCCAACAACGCCCATACCTGAATTTCAACACGTAGAACCGTACATAGATATTAACGAACTAGAGACCCTAACAAACAAAGAATTCAAAGCTAAGTATGGCAATCGGGCATTCTCGTGGCGGGGGAAAAAAATATTAATGAGAAATCAAAATATTATTGAACGTAAATAGATATTATAATTTTTTATACTTTATAATACCTTTACAAGCTTTACAGGCTTTGACATCTGTTTAGCAAAAACATATAATAAAATAACAGAGATAGCTAGATGCCTAGGAACGTCCAGCTCATCTCTAAAACTTTATTTGAGATGTAAAATGGCTGTGACGTCTATTAAGATGTTATGGCTATTTTTATAGAATAAAAAGAGACGACCTCTGGTCGTCTCTTTTTTAATCATTATTTGATTTCGTAGTAGTTTAGTTCATCCAAACTTTTTCCAAGTGCAGGCATATAGGTTTCAAGGAACATATCAACTTCTGGCATATTTAATGATTTTAATTTTGCCAAGATAGAGTCATGTGCTTCTTTAAACTCATCGTTTCCTGCTTTGAGTTCGTTCACACATTTCATATACGCTGAGATTGTATCTGCGGCCTTAACGATGGGCCATTCAGGACTCTCTTCTGCATCTACAATAAAAGGCTTATAGATAGCTTGTAATCGTTCTGGCAAGGTAGATAGCATTTTCTCTTGTGCCAACGTTTCAACTTCGCCATATAGTTCACGAAGCTTTGGATCAAAATATTTAATCGGTGTTGGCATATCGCCAGTAAAGATTTCACTCACTTCATGGTACATGGCAATGACAGCTACCTTATTAATGTCTACATTGCCACCAAAGTATTCATTTTTGAGTGCCGCTAAATTATGTGCCACCATAGCTACTTCTAAGCTATGTTCTTGAATATTTTCTGTTTCTGTATTACGCATGAGACTCCATCGATTGATAAAGCGCATGCGTTTTAAAAATGCAAAAAATGAACTCATATGTCCCCCATTACATAATAGGTCCTGCATGGCAGGACCTATTTTAATACTATTCATTTAACTATGGAACTTAAATTATATTAGGTTTACTCAAGATATTCTCTAATCATGCTCAATTAGATTACATCGCTAAATTACACCACTAAATTACACCGCGAAGTTTAAATCCATAATCAAGGAATTGTACTGCTTCATCCCAACGGTTATCATCGTTAAGCATAACTACAATCATAGTATGACCATTACGGGTAGCCGATGCAATCAAGCATTCCCCTGCAGCATTCGTAAAGCCAGTTTTTAAACCATTAGCACCGGGATATTTATTGCGAATGAAATGGTTTGTAGTGCGAATTGTTTCTGGCGTACGGTTTTGATAAGGCACCTTATAATAATCATTGGCTACTTTATCTCGGAACATTTGGTATTTCATACCATACGCTGCAATCATCGCCAAGTCACGAGCCGTAGAGTGATGGCCCATTTGTGTCAAACCATGAGGATTTAAAAACACACTATTTTTTGCCCCTGCTTTTGCAGCAACGCGATTCATGTCCTTTGCAAAGTTCTCTACAGAGCCACTTACATTTTCTGCTACTACAACGGCCGCATCATTACCGCTGGCAACCATCATGCCTTCAAGAACGCCTTCCAAGGTAATTTGATCTCCGACACGAACCCCCAGATTGGATTCCTCCATACTAGTGGCATAACTACTAATAGTCGCCAGTTCATCAAGTTGTGTACCTTTGAGTTCTAGAGCTGTTAACAAGGTAACCATTTTCGTAGTGCTCGCAGGATGCATCCACTTATCAGGATTCTTTGCAAATAGGATTTCTTTTGTATCCGCATCAATGAGAACAACTGCCTCACCTATCGTAGATGGCGGCGCAATATACGCCGCATGAGAAACACTAGTACCAAAAATAATAGCGCCTATAAAGGCTATCATCAAAATAAGTCGTTTCAAAAGTATATTTACATTAGTTGTTAAAGATATCATTTATCTCACTTTCTACATTACATATTAACTTTCAGGGGTATCATCAATGGCAACATCCGTTCCACTTGCCTTTTTCTTAGTTCCCTTAATTTCACCAGTAGAGTTATCTACATTTTGAAGATATACAACACGTTGAGGATATGGAATGTCGATACCATATTTATCGAACGCATCTTTTACATCAGACATAATTCCATATTGCACATCTAAGAAGTCTTTCGACTTAACGCGTGCATAGGCAGCAATGCGTACAGAGTTATCGCCAAATTCAGAAATACCAATTTCCATATTTTTAGGATTGAGTACACGTTTATCAGCAGCAAAAATATTTTTTAAAATTTTAATTGCTTCATGATGATTATTGTTATAACCAATATCAAAGACGAACGGGATAACCCTTTCGTGGGTATAAGCAATATTAGTTATGGCTTGGGAGGTAAGGATAGAGTTTGGTATATACACATTTTTTTGATCTTTAGTAGTGATAATAGTATACATAAATTGAATAGACTTAACACTACCTACAGTATCTCCAACTTGAATAACATGACCTGCTCTAAAAGGCTTAAATATAAGAATTAATAAGCCTGATGCCAAGTTAGATAAGTTGTTTTGTAAGGCCAAACCAATACCTAAACCAAAGGCACCAAAGGCAGCAACAAAGGATGTAGTAGGAACACCAATTTGATTTAAGCAAATCAATATTAGACCTACTAGCAATGCATAATTGATGATCTGCGTAATAAAGCTCATCGCAGCAGAGTCATAAGAGGCCTTAGTCATAATACGGACAGCAAAGGTTTTCACCCATTTAATAGCATAACGACCTACCCAAAATATAATAAGAGCTAATAATATATTACCCGCTTGAGAAAAGAACCAATCTCGAAATTGAATCAATACATTAGCATCTTTAAACAGTAATTCAGAAGCCCTATTTAAAAGATCACTCATACTAACCTCCATGAATAAAATATAACGCTCATTCGGTAGAATCGGAAATATATTCGAAATAAACATATGTGTTATAATCTAACATATGTATTTTACAATAATTTAGTAAAACTATTATATCCTTATATTATATATATAACAATCTAAATCTAGGGAGACTTACATGTTCAACAATCCATATGAAGCACCACAAGAGCTTGCAACAGGAGGTCATGTAACGAAAGAATTAAGTTCCGTTACAGTACACTTTGACGACATCCATTATGCCTTATCTAGTGGTCAACTCAATGGTGGGTATCACCATACGTTAGCCGTACGAAATCAACAATTAACATACCAAATCGAAACAGAAAAAGATTTACCAGGTGGCTCGGTAGCCAACTATTTAGCACAAGAGTTCGAGCAAATCGATACACCTGTTCATTTTAGTACAGCCCTTCTTACGTCTGCTACAATGAACCTTCACGCATACGCCAAGTGCGAGGAGCACGATACGATTGTGGAGACCATCGTTACTGCAGGCTATGAAAAAACGGCCCATCGTGCAGGTACAGGATATTGCTATGAAGAACGGGACGGAGCGTTTGTGACGCCTGGCACAATCAACATACTAGTCTTTACGAATAAGGCCTTAACTGACAGCGCCATGGTGAAAGCTATGATGACAATTACGGAGGCTAAAAGCGCAGCCCTCCAAGATTGGGGTGTTGAAAGTGTACGCCTCTATCCATTTATCAACGAAGATATTCCTGATGCCATCACAAAAGAACGCAAGACTTCTGCTACAGGAACATCCACAGACGGTATCATTCTCACCATAGATACAAATGGTGATGTGTTAACGGATGCCGGCTCCTTCTCCCTATTTGGGGACACATTGGCTAAAGCGGTTTATGTAGGTATACAACGGGCCTTAGAAAATGCTATTGGCGCCGAATAAAAAACCGCACATCCTAGGCGATCGGGATGTGCGGTTCATTGCATATAAAACTGTTACACATAGTATAATACTTGAAAATGAATATCAAATTAAGATTTGAGAGTTTTTCTCAAATCTTTTTTTATTTTCTAATTAATATTTATAGAAGAACTGTTGTAACTTTTTAAGATTTTTAGTTTTTGTAAGCCCCAGCATCAATAAAATACGAGCTTTTTGTGGGCTCAATGTATCACTTACGAGATAGCCTGCTAGTGCATCTTGTGGTACAGCAGATACCATGCCACTCCCTGTACGAGAGGCACGTACAGTTGGAAATGCTGTATTTTGTGTTATTTGACGTACATTTTGAGGAATTGTACCATGACCCAATCCAGTCAAGATGAGCCCATCAGGATTAGTGGCAACTACACTCATTGGCACCATGTCATCCATACCGCCATAGCAAGTCAAAATGACTACACGAGGCAATTCCTTAAGGTCATGTACATCAAAGATGGATTCTTTCGTATGACGACGAGTAGAGGCTTTATAATAATGAGCTACACCATCCTGGACAATACCAAGATGCCCTACTAATGGACTGTCAAAGGTAGCCACATTAGTTGTATTCCGTTTGGACACATCACGCGCCCCATCAACATAGCCATTTAGAACAACAAGAACACCTTTACCTACAGATGCAGGTGTTCTTGCCACTTGAATCGCTTGTAATAAATTAATAGGACCATCTGCACTAATTGCCCCAGCAGGTCTCATCGAGCCAGTAATAACGATAGGTTTATCTGTACGAACAGTAAGATTAAGAAAATAAGCTGTCTCCTCCATGCTATCTGTTCCATGAGTAATAACAACCCCGCCTATATCCTCTTGATTTACTAATTCTTGTACTAACTTAGATAAATCCAACCAATGCTGGACCGTAATATCGGAACTTTCAATATTACTAAACTGAGTATATGTATATGGACCATATGGTTCTGTGCCTGGTACGGAGTCTAAAATTTCATCGAGGCCTAGTACACCTGCAGTATAGCCCGTCAAATCTGTATCGGATGCGCCTTGTCCAGCAATTGTACCGCCCGTACCAATCAACGCAATTTTTGTCTCCATATTACCTCCATCATAAAATACATAAGAAATAGTAAATCTTTTGTTAATCAACATTAGCATGAATTAGACTAGCTAAAACAAGTCCTCTCTCAACATTGTGGGTGAAAGGACGGTATCAATTCTAATTTATGCTTATTAATACGATTTAAATAATCAATACGTTCTTTCGTTTCAGGATTTTCTATCTCTCCAGTTCTAATATATCGATCTAATACAGCATAGGTAAATCCTAATTTATCCTCATCAGATAGACCGCTGAGTCCATCACTAGGCGTCTTATCTACAAGATATTTTGGAATATCAAGTAATCGACCTATTTGGCGTACCTCTTCTACGACAAGATTGGCAAGAGGACTAAAATCTCCAGCACTATCGCCATATTTTGTAGAATACCCTACATAATCTTCAGATCCATTACATGTATTAGCTACGCGTGCGCCATTTGGCAAATTTTGTCCTACTGCATATAGCGTTGTCATGCGAAGACGCGGTGGTGTATTAATTCCTGCATCCTTGGATATATCAGTTCTACCAGTAACTGCTTTATAACCTTCACCTTGAATGATAGCGTTCGTCAAAGCTTCATAGGCAACTCCAATATTCACTATGATATGTGGAATCCCCAAATGTGCCACTACAGCCTTGGCATCATCGATATCAGACTGAATTCCATTCGGCATAAGAACACCTACTACGCGTTCTGCCCCAAGGGCTTCTTTACATAAAGCAGCTACGATTGTGGAATCCTTACCACCTGAAACACCTACTACGGCGCTACAGCTAGGCCCATTTTGACTAAAATAGTCTCTAATCCATTGAACGACAGCCTCTTTTGTTGCTTCTGGATTGTCTAACATAAGTCCTCCTATTTCTTCCGGAAAATACGATTTAATAAATCCATTTTCATTTGATAGTATCCTGGACTCATATCAAGGTAATGGCGATGTGGATTTTCAAAGCGCTGTTCTTCTAACCAAATTTCGCGGTCTAATTGGTCTTTAACGTATTGACGAAGCTCTTCTAGTGTCGGCAATTTTACGATAAGCTTGCCATCTTTAATAATGAGTTGTTTCATCTCTTTAAAGGTGCAATTTTCAAAGTACAATTCACGCCATGGTTGTTCTGGATCGATATAACGATATGGTTCTGTCGTATCTGGCACCTCTTCTAACAATGTTATTAAATCTGCAATGGCACGCCCTTTATCATTGTATACGCGATACACCTTTTTAAAGCCTGGGTTCGTAATCTTTTCAACAGATTCAGAAATCTTGATGCGAGGCTCCCACACACCATTCTTTTCAACACCAGCAATCTTGTATACGGCGCCAAATACAGGATCGCTCTTAGAGGTAATCAGTCTTTCACCTACACCAAAGATATCAATGGGACCACCCTGTCCCAATAAAGAGGTTATTGTATATTCATCAAGACTATTGGAAGCCATAATTTTGCAATCTTCTAAGCCTGCTTTGTCAAGCATACGACGCGCTTTTTTTGCTAAGTACGCAAGGTCACCTGAATCAAGGCGGATACCTTTTAAGCGTTTTCCCATAGGTTCCAATACCTCTTTAGCTACTTTAATAGCATTAGGAACCCCAGAGTTTAATACATCATAGGTATCAACAAGGAATACAGCCCCATCCGGATACACTTCAGCGTAAGCTTTGAAAGCTTCGTATTCAGAATCATGATACATAACCCAACTATGAGCCATGGTTCCACTCACAGGAATACCAAATTGTTGGCCCGCTAAAACAGTTGCCGTAGACTGTACCCCACCAATGTAGGCTGCTCTCGCACCATATACAGCGGCATCCACATTATGAGCTCGACGAGCCCCAAAATCGGCTACTACACGCCCATCCGCAGCACGAACGATGCGATTAGCCTTTGTAGCGATAAGGGACTGATGGTTCATCATAGTTAGCACTGCAGTTTCTACGATTTGTGCGTCTATGAGAGGGGCTACGATGGTTATAACTGGTTCGTTTGGATAAATAATAGAACCTTCTGGGAACGCATATACATCACCAGTAAAGGAGAAATCTTTAAGATAGTTTAGAAATTCCTCACTAAAGATCCCTTGATTCCGTAAAAAATCGATATCACTTTCATCAAAGTGTAGATTTAAAATGTACTCAACGATTTGTTCAAGACCACCAAAAATGGCGAAGCCACCCTTATCTGGATTGCGTCTAAAGAACACATCAAAAGCGACTCGATCCGTATTTTCATGTTGTGTAAAATAGCCGTGTGCCATGGTCATCTCATAAAAATCCATAAGCATACTAATATTGCGACTGTCGTGTTGCATCGGTTCACCAACCTTCTAAAATCTAATGGATTTAATTAATCGTTAATCGTATATCCTCATTATACATTATTATTCCTATATAGCTAGTACATACATATACTACAGTTTCTATTAACTATCCTAATAATCATTCTTGTGATATAACTATATATATACTAAACTATTTTATATATTCCATATATATGTCTGTGAAAGTTATCACTGGAATAAACTCTTTTATTAGTATTACAAATTCAGATACTAATAAAAACACTAAGTATTCCGTATAATCAATCAACATATATATCTATTATTTACATGAGAATGAAAGGAACCATTATGGAATCAATCGTTCAAGCAAAACGCGTATTAGAAATATTTAAAGAAATGAGCCAAATTCCTCGTGAATCAGGAAACGAAAAAGGCATCAGCGATTATATCGTAAACTTCGCTAAAAACTTGGGGCTTGAGGTTCATCAAGACGATCAATTTAATGTAGTCATCAAAAAGCCAGCGTCTCCAGGTTATGAAAACCGACCTTCTATCATCTTACAAGGCCATATCGATATGGTTTGTGTACGAGATCATGACTCCAATCATGACTTCTCCAAGGATCCTATTGCAAACATCATCGAAGGTGAATGGATGCACGCAGACCACACTACACTAGGTGCGGACAACGGTATGGGTGGTGCGATGATGCTTGCCATCCTCGAAGATGATAGTCAACAACATGGACCTATGCAATTATTGTTCACTACCAATGAAGAAACTGGCATGGATGGCGCTTTCGCCATTAAAGAAGGCCAAGTAAGTGGCGATTACCTACTCAATCTCGATACAGAGGTAGAACACGACTTCACTGTTAGCTGTGCTGGCGGTTGTCATGTTCACGTAAATATTCCATTATTGCGCGAAAACAACCAACCTGGTTATGATGCAGGCTTATCTTTTACCGTAACAGGCCTTAAAGGTGGCCACTCCGGCATCGAAATCAACGAACAACGAGCTAATGCTAACCAAGTATTAACACGTGTACTCTATGATATTCAACAACAATATCCTGTATGCTTAGCATCCTTTGAAGGTGGCGTAAAACATAATGCCATTCCTTCTAAAGCAGTTGCTGTATTATCCGTACGCGCTGAAGATGTAGCGGCCATTAAAACATTAATTGCCTACCAAGAAAAGCAATATCTCCATGAATATGGTATCCAAGATCCATGTCTTAAATTTGTTGTAGAAGATGTCGCTACTCCTGATGTAGTATACGCAGATGACACAACAGAAGCTCTTATTACTTACATCTATCTTGCACAAGATGGTGTTCATTCTGTAAGCAAATCTATCCCAAATCTTGTGGAAACTTCTGACAACATCGCTATCGTACGAGAAAACGAACATACTATTGAAGTACTCATTTCCATCCGTAGCTCCAATAGCAACAGTCTTGAATTCTTGGCTAAGAAAATGATATTACTTGCGAAAACACTAGGTGTATCTGCAGAGCGTACTGGTGGTTATCCTGCATGGGAATACGATAAAGGCTCCAAACTTGAAGAACAAGCTATTTCCTTACATAACGAAATGTTTGATACACCAGCTAATGTAAACGCTATTCATGCAGGTCTTGAATGCGGCTTGTTGAAAGGCGTATTACCAAACACCCAAATGATTAGCTTTGGCCCTACTATCGTAAGTCCACATACACCAATGGAACGCGTTCATTTACCATCCGTTGAAAACGTGTATGTATACCTCAAAGCATTGTTAGCTAAGTTACAATAAACATACAAAATTTTAAATAATGACTACATACTTTATATATAATTTGGTATACTAAAAGTAATCTAATTAGAGATTTATATAACGAATTCTCTTCCCCCCTCCTATGAGGGCTTCAGTCAACTCTTCCTGACTAAGCCTTCTATAGGAGGGATTTTTTATGTTTTTCAAAAAAATATAAAATTAATATATATTCAAACAGGAGTATTTATTCATATATGGAGAAATTGATAATTCCTACGTTTTCCACAATTAATTATGAATATTAAATACATCTGTTAATATACTCATATAATGTATATAATCCATATATTTAAAGAGAATTTTAAGAATAATAGAAATCTCATAACTATGCATATACCCTAGGATGTATTTTCTGTGTTATCCTATAGGTGTATACTGTGTTTATCTTACTCAGGAGGCACATATGATTCCTATTATTATCATATCCGGATTTCTAGGTTCGGGAAAAACAACATTTTTACAACATATACTAAAAGAACATAAATCTACAGATAAAATTTTAATTATAGAAAATGATTTTGGTGAAACCAGCCTCGATGCAGCAAATCTTGCAAAAACAGGGGCTACCATTCGTGAAGTTACATCTGGCTGTATTTGCTGTAGCTTGCAAGGAAATTTCCAACAAGCACTGCTCGACATTCTGCAAAATTACGATGTAGATACCATCTATATTGAACCATCAGGGGTCAGTAAATTAAGCGAAATCATCCATACCTGCGAGGATGAAGAGATTGCAAAATCCGCCTATGTTCATGCATCGGTAACCACCGTAGATGCCATGCAAGCACCTATGTTTATTAAAAACTTTGGCCTCTTCTTTAAAGATCAAATCACAAACAGTGATGCCATCTTCTTAAGTCATACCGAAGACATCCAACAAACAAGTATTACCAAACGTATGATTCACGAGTTAGCACCAAATACTCCAATTCACGAAGAGGCATGGGACACCATTGCATTACGTGACTATATCAAACGTCTCTATCATTGCCATGATGACAATTCCTTACATGATGAGCATCTATTTATGAGCCATACCTTCAAAGACTTACGCACGCTCACATTAGTTCAATGGAAAACCATCTTAGAAGGTATGCCTGATACAGTACTCCGTGCTAAAGGTATTGTACCGACCACCGAAGGACCTCATGAGTTGCAATACGGTACCCATTACTGTTCCCTATCCCCTAGTGAGTCCACGGACTATAGCTTAGTCGTTATTGGCACAGATTTTAATGTACCAATGGTACATAACGAAGTGTGTCAATCATGATACCTGTTTATATCGTTACCGGATTTATCGGTTCTGGTAAAAGTACTTTCATAAATGAACAACTACAACATCGTAAAAAGCTTGGTGGCACGGCATGTATCAGCGCCGAAGAAGGTACAGTATCGCTCATCAAAGAAGGATTACAACTCAATCCTGATAGGCTTAGTGCAATTACGCCTAATGAACCTGATACATATAGTTCTATAGCTGATGAAATCGCAAGCTATGTCGATAAGGTAAAGCCGAAAGAAATATGGATTGAATGGAACGGTATGATCAGCTTTCACCAACTAGAAGCCTTGCTATATAGTGATAAGCTGCGCCATCTATTACAAATCGAAAAGGTATTATATCTTTGTACAGACCAATTCGTCGCATCCATTTTGCCTGGTTTAGGTAATGATGTAACAAGCCAATTATATAGTGCAGATTGTATCATCACAGAAACCGATACACATCACGCCTTATTACGGACCTATAACAGTGACGCCAAGATTGTAACAGCGCCTGCGCCAGAAAAGGTAGCAGAATTATGCCGCAATTCTACGTGGGGACTCATACCAAATCTATTAGTTATCGGCATTACAGCCTACATACTATTAGTCACTGCATTCCGTCATGATATTCCTTACTCCATCCACCAATGCTTTGCCATCATTACAGGGCTCATTATCGAGGCTATCCCGTTCCTATTATTAGGAACCATTGGTTCAACAGTCATTCGCTATTTCGTTCCACAAAGAATACTGCTAAAACTATTAGGAGATCACTCTTGGAAGAGCTATGGTGCCGCCATGGTTAGTGGCTTAGCCTTACCAGTTTGCGACTGTGCTATTATTCCATTATTTAAAGCACTTACAGATAGAGGTGTACCATTATCTGTGGCCCTCCTATTTATGCTCGCCAGCCCAATCATCAATCCTATTACAATTCTATCTACCTGGTATGCCTTCCCAGATAATCCAATGATTTCTGTATGGCGTATCGTACTTGGCCTTGGCGTAGCTTTATTGGTTGCCTTATCATTCCGTTTTATACCACCATCTACGTCTATGATGAAAGCTAAAACGGCACAGAACCTAAGCTACGAAGAAATCGTCTTAGAAGCATCAAAAAGTAAACATATCAATAAAAGAAGATTACTCATTCATATGGAAAAAGAGTTCTCCCAGCTCTTATTCTATTTCTCCATTGCAGCTTGTGTACTAGCCATAGTTCAAGTGTATGGAAAGCCTTGGCTCATCAATGCCGGCATCACATTACCTGACGTGTGGGCTATCCCAATTCTGCTAATATTGGCGTTCTTCTTCTCTGTTTGCTCTACATCAGATGCTATTATAGGCAAATCCTTGAGCACCCTGTTCCCTATGAGCTCAGTCATGGGTTTTCTCATCTTAGGACCTATGCTGGATATTAAAAATGTATATATTTTAAAACAATATATGCCTACATCATTTATTCTTCGTCTAGGCTTAACAATTGTTGTTATATCCTATTTAGCAGCATTAGGTTTTCAATTCTTTTTAAGCTAATGTTTAGTCATTACTATTTCAGTTCTTCATGAATATAAAAGGAGATGATTCTATGAAATTAGGACTTAAAGATCGCTTTTCCATTGTGAAAGGCTTACTTTACCTCACCTTAGGTATCTGCTGTGTATACCTAATCGTAACCGGTCGTTATTTGAACTATATCGCACCACGATATGAACTACTGCTAGGCATTAGCAGTGTAGCTCTCATATTAGGCGGATTGGCTACGGTTATTTGGGCTCCATCGCGCTATTATAAACACAACTGGCGCTCTATTGTACCTATCATTATTCCCGTAGTCTTGCTCATCGTTCCCCCTGTGCTTGTACCTACAACTGGTGTTCAAGGCGCAGCACGCATTAATGACGATACAAACAACTTTGATTTCACAAACGATGCTATCGGCGAGGTGATTACTGTTAATAGTGAAAGTAAAGAGCCTGGCATTTCTAAAGATAAAAAAGAAATCGTGTTAAATTCAGATAATTTCTATCAAACCATCGTAAAGGTTGGATCTAATGTAGACCAATACAAAGACTACACTGTATATATGACAGGTTATGTAAACCGCGATGATAACACGCTAAAATCTAATGAGTTTACCATCTCTCGTATGGCTATGTCCTGCTGCATTGCTGACGTGGCACCGATTGGCATGACCGCCTATAAACCAGATGGTGATAGCTTAGCTAATGAACAATGGGTTTCTATCGAAGGCAAAGTATCTACGCGAGATTTCCACGGTCGTCAACAACCATACGTAGAAATTACAAAAATAAAATCAGCAGAACCCATTTTAGGTTATGTATATCCTTAAACAAACACTCTTGAACCGATAGTCTTAAACAATCTTAAATAAGTCCATAAACAAAAACCGAGGCATTACGCCTCGGTTTTAATAAACATATATTTAGTAAACATATAATAGTATTATATAGCGACTATATTATCGATGTAACTCTTTAACAATTCGTTTGCCAAGAGATGCAGCAACAGCACAAAGGAAGATGTCTGGACCTACTGGAATCAAGAAGCATGTAATAATAACGGCCTCTACCCCAATTGGTTTACCTAAGTACAAATTCATAATGAAGTATAGATAAATCATTCCAAGGCCATACACGATAAATAGATTTAATATAGATCCTGCTAATAGTCGCTTAAAGGACAATGTTTCCATAGTCTCTGCAATACGGCCCACTGCATAAGCACCTACCATAAAACCAATTAAATAACCAAAGGTGGGTTGTAAAATGTAACCAGGACCACCACCAGATGTAAAAATCGGTACCCCAATTAAGCCTAATACAATGTAAATACCAACACTAGCAGCACCTAATCGACTACCTAACACAATGCCTGCGAGGGTAGTAAATAAGATTTGTAATGTAAACGGACAATTTGGTAATGGTACCCGTATAAAAGCACCTACGGCAATCAATGCCACAAAGAGTGCTGTCATCGTTAATTGACGGGTAGTAATGCGACCTTGTTTCGATACTGTGGAACTCATGGTATACCTCCATTGATAACACATCAACAAACTACTAACTACCTAAATTAAATCACTTGTATTTTTTAATTGTCAACTATTGTATATTGACTTTTAGTTAACTATATAGTCTAATACTATATATACAGCAATTCCAAGTATTTTGTCTTTTTGACCATATATTATAGTTATTATCAATCGTTCATAATAA